>JALGZG010000273.1 GCA_025782345.1 bacterium
GCGTCTATCGGGTTCAGCCTCGCGGCCTTCCTCGCCGGGTAGAATCCGAAGAAGACACCCACCGCACCCGAGAAACCGAACGCCATCAGAACTATGCCGGGGCGCACGATCGTGGTCATCCCGACCGCGCGGTTCAGGAACGTTGCGACGCTGTAGGCCAGTATCACGCCGATGGTGCCTCCGAAGAGACTGAGCACAACGGACTCGGTGAGAAACTGCGTCAGCACATCGGCGCTCCTGGCGCCGACCGCCAGCCGGATGCCGATCTCGCGCGTCCGCTCCGTCACCGAGACCAGCATGATGTTCATGATGCCGATCCCGCCGACCAGCAGCGACACGGCCGCCACGCCGCCCAGGAAGAGGGTCATCACGCGCTGGGTCTCCGTGGCGGTCTCCATCAGTTCGGCCTGGTTGCGAATGCGGAAGTCATCCTCCTCCTGCGGCTCCAGCTTGTGGGACGCACGCAGGGCGGCCGTCATCTCCTCGATGGCCGCGTCGGTGTCCTCGGCAGAGGCCACGCTCGCGTAGATCCGGCTGATGTAGGTCCCACCGGCGAGGCGAGAGAGTACGGTCCTGCTGGGCGCCAGTATGATGTCATCGTAATCAGACCCGAACGGGCTCTGGCCTCGCGCCTCCAGAACGCCTATCACCTTGAACGGCGTGTTCCGGATCCGGATCCTCTCGCCGATGGGATCGCTGTCGGGGAAGAGATTGTCCACGACGGTCTTTCCCAGGACGGCGACCTTGCTCTTCGCCCGGACGTCCCTCTCCGTGAAGAACTCCCCCGAAGCCAGTTTCCAGCTGCGGATCTCCGGGTACGCCGGATCCACGCCCTCTACGGACGTGTTCCAGTTGCCTATGCCCCCTATGACCTGACCGCCCGACCGGACCACGGGAGAGAGCCCGGTCAGCAGTGTCGTGTTCTCGCGCAGCCGCTCCACGTCGTCGAGCGTGAGCCTGTTGCGCGACGCGGCGCCCTGGCTCACCCCGTGAACCCTGCCCCACGCCGGGAAGACCATGATCATGTTGGCGCCGAGCGACTGGATCTGCGCCTCGACGTCAGCCTGCGCGCCCGCCCCGAGACCGACCATGACTATGACCGAACCCACGCCGATGATGACGCCGAGGGACGTCAGGACACTCCTCATCCTGTTCTTGAGGATGCTCCTCATGGCCACCCTGAGGAGTCGCCGGAATCTCTTCATTCGCCCCCGCCTCCTCCCCGTTCGGGCCCGCCTTCGACGTAAAGCTCATCTTGCTCGGGCATGCGCGCGAGGTCCGACCTGGCGTCCCTTCTCTTGGCGACATCGCGGTCGTTGATGATGTGTCCGTCTCTCAGCACGACGATCCTCTTCGTGTACTCCGCGATGTCCGGCTCGTGCGTGACGAGGAGAATCGTGATGCCCTGCTCGTTCAGCTCCTGGAAGACCGTCATCACGTCCACCGAGGTGCGGCTGTCCAGGTTGCCGGTCGGTTCGTCCGCGAGGATGATCGCCGGCTCGTTGACCAGCGCGCGGGCGATGGAGACGCGCTGCTGCTCGCCACCTGACAGCTCGTTTGGTTCGTGGTCGATGCGGTCGCCCAGACCGACGCGCTCGAGCGCCCGGATGGCGCTGCCGCGCGAGTCCTCTATGCGACCGGAGTGGTCGTAGAAGAGCGGCAGTTCGACGTTGTCGACCGCGGAGGTGCGAGGCAACAGATTGTAACCCTGAAACACGAAGCCGATCCTGTGGTTGCGAATCTCCGCGTACTGGTCCCGGGTGAGCTGGCTGACGTCGGCGCCGTCCAGGAAGTAGTCTCCGGCGGTCGCGGTATCGAGACAGCCGACGAGGTTCATGAGCGTCGACTTGCCGGACCCGGACGCGCCCATGATGGCGACGAACTCCCCTGTCTGGACGGTCAGGTCCACGCCGCGAAGCGCACGGACGACCACCTCGCCCATGCGATACTCCTTGGTGATCCCGCGAGTCTCGATCACGGGCTTCATGACGCGCTAACCCCGCCTTCTTCCGAACGGGCTGGTGGCGAGAGGATTCGAAGACCCGTTGTCCTCTTCAGGTTCGGCCCTCGCCATCGACATACCAGAGCATCGCGGTGTCATCGGAGGACCCGCCACCCATGCCGCCCATGCCACTCATGCCGCCCGGCGGTCCACTTCCAGACCCGCCCCCGCCGCCCGGATGTCCACCCGCTCCCCCACCACGCCGCGCCATCCGCTCCTGCATGGCCTGGCGAAGGGAGTCCGGCAGCTCGGCCGTGCGTGCTTCCATCGTTGCACGCATCTCCTCGAACATGCCCGGGGTCGCGCGGAGCCTGAGGGCCGCGTTGGAAACCATCAGCACGTCGTGTCGCTCGTCGATCAGGAAGTCCGTCGTGGCGGTCATGCCGGGATAGAGCAGACCGCGGTCGTTCCGGGCATCCACGACGACCGTGTACATCACGACGTTCTGCACGGTCTGAGGCTGGAGCCATATCTGCCGGACCGTGCCCGTGAACTCCTCATCCATATACGCCTCGACCGTGAAGCGGACGCTCTGCCCCTCCCGTATCGCCCCGATGTCGCTCTCGTCAACCAGAGCGTGGATCTCCATCTCAGAGAGGTCTTCCGCAATGACGAAGAGCGTCGGTGTCGAGAAGCTGGCCGCGACGGTCTGACCGGGCTCCATGTTCCTCATGATGACCGTGCCGTCGATGGGAGAGCGGATGACCGCGTACCTCAGATTGGCACGCGACCTGTCGAGCGATGCCTCGGCGGAAAGGACACCGGCGCGTGCCGTCTCCACCGACGTCTGAGTATCGGACAGTTGAGCATCGCTGATAAGACCGTTCGTGTGGAGATCCTGCTCACGATCGTAGTCGCGGACGGCCTGGTTGTGGAGAGAGCGCGCCCTTACGACGCCCGCACGGGCGTCGCGCACGGAGGCCGAGAGCATGGTCGTATCGAGCACCGCGAGAACCTGCCCGGCCCGCACGGTCTCGTTGTAGTCCGCGAATATCTTGGCGATGGAGCCCGAGACCTGAGTACCCACCTCCACCGTTCCCACAGCGCTCAGGGTGCCGGAGCTCGAGACGATGTTCTCGATGTCCCCGCGCTCCACCTCGACGAACTCGAATCGCCCGGTCTGCTCCGGCCCGCTCCTGCCGGCGAACTGCCAGACGACGATCGCCACTACG
>JALGZG010000155.1 GCA_025782345.1 bacterium
CGCGAGGCGCTGACCGTGAGCGACGCGTCGTCCCGCACTCCCTTGCCGAGAAGCGAGTCGCCCACCGCGGCGATGACCGCGCCGTTGTCTGTGCAGAGGTTCTTGGGCGGCACGACGGCCACGAGACCGAGCCGCGCCGCTTCCTCCTCGAATCGCGCCCTCAGTGGGCCGTTGGCGGCCACGCCGCCACCAAGGCAGACCGACGGCACATCGTGTTCCTCGGCAGCCCACATCGTCTTGGTGACAAGCGCGTCAATCACTGCTTCCTGGAAGCTCGCGAGGAAATCGGCGAGCTCGTCGCCCTCAGGTATCTTATCCAGATCGTCGACGCGGTACCTGACCGCGGTCTTGACGCCCGAGAAGCTGAAGTCCAGGTTCCCGCGCTTCATCATCGCCCTGGGGAAGTCGACGGCGGCCGGGTTGCCGCCCGCGGCGAGCTCCTCGATGAGCGGCCCGGCCGGATATGACAGCCCCAGGAGCTTCCCCACCTTGTCGAACGCCTCTCCCGACGCGTCGTCGCGGGTTCGCCCGAGCGTGCGGTACCGACCCCAGTCCTCGACGAGTATCAGCTCGGTGTGGCCGCCCGACACGACCAGACAGATAGTGGGAAGCGGGATGTCAGGCTCGGCCAGCCGAACGGCGAAGACGTGGCCCTCGATGTGGTCAACTCCGACCACGGGGATGTCGAGCGAGTACGCCAGCGCCTTCGCGAACGAGACGCCGACCAGCAGGCACCCTACGAGACCCGGGCGGCTCGTGACCGCGATGCCCTCGAGACCATCGTAGCCGATTCCCGCACCGGCGAGCGCCTTCTCCACGACGGGCTGGATGGTGCGGATGTGTGCGCGCGAGGCGTACTCGGGCACCACGCCGCCGAACTCCGCGTGGATGAGCTGGGAGGCGACGACGTTCGAGAGAATCGAGCGGCCGTCCGAGAGAACGGCCGCCGCGGTCTCGTCACACGATGTGTCGATGCCAAGGACTACCATGTCGTGATCCGGCCGGCCCGGCGCGCCGCTGACTCCGGGAGCCGTCCCTACTTCAGTGTGACGGTGACTCGCGCGGGAGTCACGCCGCGGACGTCTATTCCCTCCGGAACGTGAACCTCGGGAACGAGCTCGTGCGTTCCCCTCGGAAGCCCCATGGCGTCGACAACGACCTGGACGTCCTCGGCCCGGAGCGCTGAAGCCAGATGGTCCGGTCCGGAGAGCGTCAGCTCCACCGTCGCAGGGATCACCGTCGCCTCTCTGAATCCGAGCTCGTGCTCGAACAGCGTCGGCACGTCCGGGAGCGTCGCGATCTTCGTACCCTCCACGTCGACGAGGACGCGGACCTCCTTCGGAACTGCGTGGAGGTTCCACCGCTCCTCAAACTCGATGCGGCGAACCGCGTCGACACGGTTCCTGCGACCGTCGATGCTCAGAGGCACCGTCCTGACGGATGTGAGCTCCGACACTACGCGGGCGGGACCGAAGACGAACACGGACTCGGGCAGGCTGCGCTCTCTGCCGAGCAAGTAGTAGCCGTCAGCCGGCGCGCCCTCTATCACGGGCGACACGGCGACCTTTCTGTTGATAAGCTCGTCGATCTCGAGGTCCAGGCTTCTCGGGTCGCGGACCTCGACCACCTGCACCTTCGCGTCGCGCGACAGGACGACGTTGGCCGGTGACAGGCTGACCCTGAAGGTGCCGCCGGCCTGCGCCCCGGTCATGTCGACGAGGGCGTAGGGCTCGCCCCAGAGGTTCAGGCGGACGAGTTCCTTATTGTCGCCCTCCAGAAGGACGTCGATGCTGTCACGGATCTTCTCGACGTTCGTGAGCCCCTCGGGCACGTTCCGGAGGACCAGCGGGATCGAGAAAAGCCGGGTGCCCTCCTGTTCCCCCTTGGCGAACATCCACAGAACGATGCCGACCACCAGGGCCGCCATCTTGATGTGCATGTTGTTGAAGATCGCTCTCCTGAACGGCACCGCGCACCCCCCGACCCCGTCCGTGGCCCAGGCCCTCTTCTGCTTCGACCGCGTCCGGCGCCGTGCGTCTAGGATCTTGTGACTGCTAGAACCTGGTCCACCTGGATGGTCGCTCTGCGATCGAGACCGTTCATCGAGCGAAGGTCATCGATCGTGATATCGTACCGTCGGGCTATGCTCCACAGCGTCTCGCCCGGGGCCACCTTGTGCATGCCCCCTTGCTGCGCGACCACCGGAGCGTATCGGTCGAAGAAGCGATCGACCGCGGCAGCTAAGCACTCCGCGTAGCTCTGACGGTACGAGGATCGCCTGAGCTTGTCGACGTCGGACGAGTTCGTCAGGAACCCGACCTCCACGAGAATCGATGGCATGGCGAGCGACTTCAGCACCAGGAAACCTGCCTGCTTGATGGCGCAGTCGCTGACCTTGTCCCTGCTGAGTTCGTCCCTCACCAGCCCCGCGAGGTCGCTGCTCTTCTGCACGCTGTCGCTCATCTTAAGATCGACGAGGATCGAGAGCACGTCCGCGCCCGCGTCCGGAGACACACCTCCCACGAGGTCGGCCGCGTTCTCTCTGTCGGCCAGCTCCCTCGCCGCCTGGTCGCTCGCTCCGCGTGGCGAGACGTAGAATATCTCGGTTCCGTCCGCCCGCTTGTTGGGAGCGCTGTTGGCGTGGATGCTGATGAAGACGTCTCCTCCGTTCGCATTGGCGAACTCCTTCCGCTTCGCCAGCCGGACGAAGTAGTCGCCGTCGCGCGTGAGGCGGACGTCGTAGCCGCCGCGGGACTTGAGCAGCGCGGCGAGCCTCTTGCTGACGTCGAGAGCGATGTCCTTCTCCACGAGCACGCCGTTGCCGAGCGTCCCCGGGTCCTCGCCGCCGTGCCCCGGGTCGATGATGACCACGTGGGTGGTGCTCTCTCTGACGCCTTCGGGGCGCGCGGGCGGGGCGGCGCTGGGCTGTTCTTCATGGAAGATGTCGATGACAATGCGGTTGGGCTTGTTCAAGTAGGGCTTGAGCGGAAACACGGCGTGGTCGGACGCGGTCGTGAGATCGACGACCACCTGCGTCCCGCTCTGGAGCTGGTTGAGGCGCACGCGGTCGACGAGACCGTCACCCACAGGTGTCGCGACGTGCGCGCCGCTGATGCCCCCGCCGACGATGAGAACGACCACGCGGTCGGGGTCGGTCAGGACGCTCGTCGAGTAGGAAGCCTCTGTGGTCAGGTCGACGACGATGCGTGTGTGGTCCGGGGCCGTCCAGTAGCGCACGGCGGACACGTCGGCGCCGGCGGCCGCGGGCAGCGGTGTCGCGCCAACGATGGCGCTCACGGCAACGAGCACAAACATTACTGTATGGAACGGACGTCGTTTCACGCCGTCCTCCGAAGGGCGCCTTTACTGGAACGCCGGTGATGGTGTTACGTTCAGATGCCCGCTCTCTTGCGGCCTCGAGGAGGTGCGGTCTCGCCAGGCTGGACGACCACGGTCGCGGGCTTCCTGAGCCACTCGGAAGCTACCCTGAGGATGTCGTCCTTGTCAACCCGATTGACCGCTGTGAGGAAGGAATCAGCGAAGTCGAATCCGAGCCCCGCAAGCTCATACGACGCGAGCCGTGCAGCTCTTACGAGGTTTGTCTGACCGTATATCACGTGCCGTCCAACCAGCCTGTTCCTGGCGGTCCTGAGCTCCTCATCCGGGACAGGCTCGGTAGAGAGCCGCTCGATCTCGCTCTCTATGACGTCGATGGCGCCGTCCGCGTCCTCGGTCGACGCGTAGAGGACGAACGTCGACACCTCCTGGCCACAGCGACATAATGCCCCGGTATAGTCTGACAGCCCGGCGCCGTTCTCGCCCAGCGCCGCGACGAGCCTGGAGCCACTGCCCAGTCCGATGAGTGCATCCAGGACCTCGAACGCGACAAAGTCGGGATCGCTGGCCGCGGGGGCCACGAACCCCATCACGATGTAGGATTCGTCCACGTCCTTGAAGACCGTGGCGGTCTCGGCCTCCTCCATAGAGACGGGAGGAAAATCGGCCGGGGTCGCCTGCCTGTCGGGGTAGCCCGACAAGAGCTCGGTCAACCGCCTGAGCGCGAGCTTCTCGGGGAAGTTCCCGACGATCGAGATGACCGTGCTCCCGCCCACGTAGCGGCCGGTGTGAAACTTGACGAGGTGCGCGGCGGTGATCCTCTCGATCCCCTTCACCGTCCCCCCGGGCTCGTGCGCGTACGGGTGGTCGTCGTATATCAGTTCGGCGACGCGGGTCAACGGCGCCGAGAACGGGTCATCCAGCCGTTTCTCGATGTTCTCCCGGGCGATCCTCTGGGCCTCAAGCAGGCGAGTCCCGTCGAAAGCGGGCCTCTGCAGGACGTCCGCGATGACCTCGAGTGCGAGGTCGAACTCCGAGTCGATCGCCGTGACGTAGACCGTGGCGTAATCCCTGGTGGTCTCGACGCCCATGCTCAGTCCCGCGCCGTCCACAAGCTCCGCGAGCTCGGGCGCGGTCCGCGTGGTCGTTCCCTGGAGGAGCATCGAGTTCGTGAGATTGGCAAGGCCCGGGAGCTTGGCAGGATCGTGCTTCGAGCCGGCGTCGACCATCACCGAGATCGCGACGATCCGGTTCCATTCGCCGGGCATAGTGAGGACCGTGACGCCGTTCGGCAGCCGGTGCCTCCCGACGTTGCCGCCAGAAGCGGGCTGCGCGGCCAGAAGCGCCGCGGCAATCATCATGATGAAGATACTGGCGGGCTTTCTCGGCATAGTGTGAGTCCTCTAATCCGGCAGCACGACGGCAGCGAGGTGGACTCCGCTTCCGAGGTATAGCTCAGCGGCACGCTGGATCTCGTCGGCCGTCACGAGACTGAGCCGCTCGAGGTACTCGCTGGCGAACTCCTCGCCTCCGATGGTGTTCCAATAGCCGTCGTGGAACGCCTGACCCTCCGCGGTCTCGACCATACGGATGTTCCCGACCTTGAGCTGCATCTTCGCTTTCGCGAGCTCATCGTCGCTGACGGGCTCCTCGGACAGTTCCTTCATGATCTCCACGGTCGCCAGCTCGGCCGCCGCGACGTTCTCCTCCAGCAGCTCCATCCACACGAACAGCGGGCTCGGGTGCCGCTGCGTGTACCAGCCGGCACTGACGGAATGCACGAGCCCGAGCTCTTCCTTGAGCCTGGTGTTGAGCCGCGAGCTCCTGCCCTCCATCAGTATGACGAGCAGCACGTCCATCGTGACGTTGTCTCGGTCCGCAACGCCGGGGCCGGGGAAGCCCACGACCTGACAGGCCCTGCGAACGTCTATCCGCTCGACGACGACACGGGATTCGGTCGGCCACGTGACCGGCGGTGACACCGGCTCGGCCTGGACACCGGTCGGAAGACCGGACACCACGTCGGCCAGCTTCTCCGCGGCGGCGACGGGGTTCACGTCGCCGGTGATGGCAACAAGCACGTTGGATCCGACGTACTTCTCACGGTAGCGCCGCTCGATGTCCTCGGCAGTGAGTCGCGACAGAACCTCCGGCACGCCTTCGACCAGGCGGCCGTAGGGATGGTCACCCATCAGCTCTGCGAGGCAGAGCTGGTACGCCCTGTCAACGGGACGCTTGGATATGTCATCGATGTACTTGAGGGTCTTCTCTCTGTCGCGCTCGACCCTGACCGGGTCGAAGACGGCATTCAGGAGCCCGTCCCGCAGAAGCTCGACTGCCTCATCGAAGTTCTCGGAGGGAACGATCACGGCGTACTGAACGAAGTCGTGCCGGGTGGCCGAACTCGCGTGGCCGCCGAGTCCCTCGATCGCACGTTGGATCTCGCCCGGCCCCCTGCTCTCGGTCTCCCGGAACATGCGAGCGTGCAGCAGATTGGCGACACCGGCCTCGTCCGAGGTCTCGAAGAAGGCGCCGTCTCGCACGTAGAGCTGAATGGCGACGACGCCGCTCGCCCGGTTCTCCCTGGCGATGATGACGGCGCCGTTGTCCGTGACCATGTGTACGGTCGTGGTTGTCCGCTCCCGGCCGCACCCGGCAAGGAGCAGAATGAGGAACATTGCGGCGATCGCAACAGTTGGTAGCTTAGCCGTTCTCATGGCGAACCCGGTCTCGCTTCCAGGAACCACAGGGGGAAGCTCTTATCTCACCCACATACTATTGGAACCCACGAGGGGACGTCAAGTTGTACGAAAAATGCGCCCGTCGCTGCAAGCAGCATCGACGGGCGCATCACGGTTTTCTCCTGCTTAGCACCCAGCGGACAGGTGTCCTGACGGGCGCTCCAGTGCGTTCCAGGGCGCTCTCTAGTTCAGATAGGACCGAAGCTCCTCCAGACCCGGCTGGGCCCTGAGCTTGCCCAGAGCCTCTTCCTTGATCTGGCGGATGCGCTCGCGGGTCAGGCCCATCATCTGGCCGACCTGCTCAAGCGTCTTCTTGTCCTCGCCACCGAGGCCGAAGTAGTGCTGGAGAATGGTGCTCTCTCGGTCCGTCAGTTCAGCGAGCACGAGAGCCAGATCCTGTCCGAGCGACTCGTAGTGCAAGTCGATAAGGCCGGGATCGTCCGCCGTGTCGGCAACCAGATCACCGAGATTGACGTCCTCATCGAACGCCACTGGAGCGTCAAGAGACAGGCTTCCGATCGAGAGTTTCTTCAACTCCACGATGTCCTTGGCCTTCATCTTCATGACCTCAGCGAGCTCCGTGTCAGTGGGCTCGCGACCCATCTGCTGGCGAAGGCGTTCGAGCGTCCTCCACATCCTCCTGATGGC
>JALGZG010000228.1 GCA_025782345.1 bacterium
GATCGCCGCCTCGGCGACCAGGGTCGATGTGTGTTCCACGGCGCGCTCGGCCAGTATCTCGTTGGCCCTTACCTGGTACACGAGCAGAGCACCGATGTCGGCTTTGGTCTCCTCATTCGCCTCGCCCCCCACGTAACCGTCCGCCTGCCCGGCGGACTCATCGAGAATGCGCTCTCTGAGATCATGCGCGAGCTCCCAATCGTCTTTCATCACTGTCCACGGGATGTAGAGGTAGCGGTCCGCCTCAGGAGCCGCACTCAGAGCGTCCACGGAAGTCACTGCGACGTCGAGGAGTCCCCCCAACTCCACCAGGATGTGCAGCATCCCGGACATCGATTCCAGAGCCGGACCCGTCCGCTGCGCCGGTTCGCCCGCGTCCGCCGCGGCCCGCGAGGCCTCGGCCCACCTGTCAACAAGAAGCTCGGAGCTGTCGACACTGAGCGAGTCGACAAGAGCGCCCAGGTTCCGCGCTTCGGCGGCGACAGTTCCACAGGCCGCGTCGATCCGACCGGATGTTTCGATGATGCCCGGAGAGAACTCGGCTATGCGACCCAGGTCCCCCTGCGCGACGGCCTGCTCCAGGTGCTCTCGAGTCGCCGCGAGTTCGGCGGCGAGCCCTGCCGCTGCTTCGCCTCCGGCGGTCACGCGGTTCACCAGACTCTCGAACCTCATCATCATCCCGCGCGCCGGGGTGGAGGAGAACTCGTGCCACACGATGAAGCCAAAGAGCGTGTCTCTGAGGGCGCTCTCCGCAGGAATCATGCGGGAGATGCCTTCGATACCGAAGGTGACGTCCAGCACGCCGATCGAATCGACCGCGGCCTTAATCCGCAACGTGGTGGCCGAAAGCTCTCTTCCCGCCTCAACGAGCGTCGTCAACTCCTCACCTGTCTGACTCTCTGCAATGCCTTTGAACTCAGCGGACAGCCCGTCGGCGAACTGCGTCTTGAGATCGAGAACTACAGGAACGAGCCAGGGCTGCAGCGGGATGTCGTACGCGAGCTTGACACCGGCAGGCGGAGCCACCGGGGTGAACGTCACGTCCTCGGCCTGCGCCGCGGCTGCGGCGGCCAGAACGACCGCACCCGCGAGCAGAACGGCCAGCATATAGAAACCGAATAGAAGCGTGGAGCTTGTTCGTGTGTGCGGCATCGCAGGTCCCCCGTGGAAAGGGCGAATACAACCTCTGTCCGGACATATGATCAGTGCGTCGTCGTGATCCTGAAGCCCTGGTCGTCGAGCCGGCGGGTTCGAGTCGGACTTGCCCACCGGCGAACTGATGGTAGCACACTCCTGTTCGCGTGCCAAGATGGGCATTCGCGGCCCCCGCGCTTGCCCGCGGGCGCGTCTGCGTGCATAATTGGCCTTGAACACGAATCACCAGAGCGCCCGGGGCGTCAATCCCGGGCTCAACGAAGAACCAAGGGGAAGAGAGATGTCGAAGCATGCGCGAAACTACCTCGGCCTGCTGCTGGCGGCAGCCCTAGCGGCGCTACCGACGCTCGCTCACGCGGTTCTCGAGCCGCTGGAGCTGTCGGAAGCCGTGAGCCTGGCGAACAGCCTGGGAGGCCTGGAGGAGTACCCGGACGCCAATTCCGTCACCGGACTCGACCACACATACATCGAGTTCGACGAGACCGGCGCCTACGAGGAGTACGGCCACACGTTCACGAAAGCGCTCACCGAAGAGGGCCGGGACGGCAACGGCAGCGTGTCGATCACGTACCACCGGAGATACGGTTCCGTCGAGATCGTAATGGCAAGGGTCATCAAGGCCGACGGCAGTGAGGTAGTCGTCGGAGAGGAGCTCATCACCGAGGGCACGCCTCCGGAGATCTCCGCGATGAACATCTTCGAGGAGGACTTCCGGCAGATCTCGGTCGTCTTCCCCGGCCTTGAGGTCGGCGACGCCATCGAGTACATCGTTCATCAGAGCTACGAGCCGCTCATCGACAACGGCTTCAACGGTATCTACTTCCTTCAGTACGTGGAGCCCATCGTTGAGTCCAGGGTAACGATCATCGGTCCATCGAGTCTCCCGCTCATCCACGTTG
>JALGZG010000363.1 GCA_025782345.1 bacterium
CACAGCCTGGGCCTCAAGTCCGACGGGACGATCGTGGCCTGGGGCTGGAATGACTACGGCCAGTGCAATGTCCCCGCTCCGAACGCGGACTTCGTGGCGGTCGTGGGGGGCAATAGTCACAGCCTGGGCCTCAAGTCCGACGGGACGATCGTGGCCTGGGGGTGGAATGGCGAGGGCCAGTGCGACGTCCCCGCTCCGAACGCCGAGTTCGTGGCGGTCGCGTGCGGCTACTGGCACAGCCTGGGTCTCAAGTCCGACGGGACGGTCGTGGGTTGGGGGGACAATTACTGGGGTCAGTGCAATGTCCCCGCACCCAACGCCGACTTCGTTGGGGTCGCGGGGGGGATGTGGCACAGCCTGGGCCTCAAGTCCGGCGGGACGATCGTGGCCTGGGGGGACAATGAGTACAGCCAGTGCAATGTCCCCGCGCCGAACGCGGACTTCGTTGCGGTCGCGGCGGGCTCTGGTGAATATGGTCACAGCCTGGGCATCAGGTCCGACGGGACGATCGTGGGCTGGGGGAGGAACAACTACGGCCAGTGCGACGTGCCCGCGCCGAACGCCGACTTCGTTGCGGTCGCGGGGGGGGGGTGAGCACAGCCTGGGTCTCAAGTCCGACGGGACGGTCGTGGCCTGGGGGGACAACTCCGGCGGCCAGTGCGATGTCCCCGCGCCGAACGCGGACTTCGTGGCGGTCGCGTGCGGCTACTGGCACAGCCTGGGTCTCAAGTCCGACGGGACGGTCGTGGGTTGGGGGAACAATTACTGGGGTCAGTGCAATGTCCCCGCGCCCAACGCCGACTTCGTTGGGGTCGCGGGGGGCGGGCATCACAGCCTGGGCCTCAAGTCCGACGGGACGATCGTGGCCTGGGGGTACAACGAGCAGGGCCAGTGCGACGTCCCCGCGCCGAACGTGGACTTCGCTGGGGTCGCTGGGGGCATGTATCACAGCCTGGGCCTCAAGTCCGACGGGACGATCGTGGCCTGGGGCTGGAATGACTACGGCCAGTGCAACGTCCCCGCGCCGAACGCCGACTTCGTGGCGGTCGCGGGGGGCGGTGGGCACAGCCTGGGCCTCAAGTCCGACGGGACGATCGTGGCCTGGGGCTGGAATGACTACCTCAAGAGCTCCGACACGCCCGTTGAGACTGCCTTCTATGCCACGCTCGTGCCTGAGGATGGCGCTGTGTTGCTCAGATGGATGCTGCCGAGCTGCTCCGGTGGTGTCGGTCTCATGATCTACCGGGCGCTCTCTGCGGACGGTCCCTACAGCTGTATCACGCCGGAGCCGCTACCCGATGCTGCACTGGGCAGCTATGTCGACGAGACTGCGTGGCCTGGCGGGACGTTCTGGTACGAGCTGCGGGCGCTTCTGGCTTCCGGGGAAGAGATCCTCGCAACTGACATACACCCTTCAGTTACTGTGCCCGGCACGCTGGAGTTCGGGATCCGATATGTGATGCCCAATCCTGCCACGGCCCGTGCGAGCATCGGCTACTCGCTTCCCGAGGGGTGGCGGTCTGCCCGGCTCTCCGTGCATGATGTGGCCGGCCAGCTCGTCCGGCGGCTGGACCCCGCGACGGGAGCTCGGGGTCTCGTCGCGGTCGATTGGGATGGGAGAACCAGTTCCGGGGAACGGGTTGCTTCCGGGGTGTACTTCGTGCGGCTCGAGGTGGACGGTGCGGTGGCGACGCAGAGGATGGTGTTGCTCCGCTGAGCCAAGTGGCTCGTGTGGAACCGGTCGTCCGACGCGTCAGCTAGCTACCGTATGCAGCCGACGAGCTTGGTTGTCACGCCGACTGCATTTGCACCCCGGTGACGCATCGTTCCATACTCGATGGTGCGAGTCACAGTGGCAGCTGCGCTCGCCATGGGCAGTGCGCCAGTGGACTCCCGGCTGCTTCTCAGTTGCCCACAGGTGAGACGAGGAGTGGCGCGGCTACTACGCGCCCAAGAGCTCCTGAGCAGCCTTGAACAGATCCCTTGCCTCGGCGTCGGGAGCGAGGCATAGAGTTCTAAACGTGTCGCACATGGGGTACCATACTTACGCTGTGTACGTACTTCTCGTGCGACACACCATCAGCGCAGAGAACGTGGCCCAGAGCGTACGTATGGAGCTCTGACGGTACACTGCGCGGCCGGTAGGTACACTGCGCGGCCGGTAGGTGACCTCGCGTGCTCATGCGGTGCGGGATGGAGCGGTCCATGGGGGGGTAGCTTCCGGACCAAGGACCCGCACGCTCGCCGCCCCGAGGCACGAGTGGGAGCAGGCGTGGTCACGCTGCGCCCATGAGCTCTCTGGCGGCCGCAAACAGATCTCTAACCTCGCCATCAGGAGCCAGGCACAGAGCTCGAGACACATCGCATATGGGGTCGCCACGATACCTGGCAGCAACGGAGAAACCTTGACCAGCAGTTACCTAAGGAAGTAGAATCTGACATAGACTCCCACGCGCCTATGCGAAGAGAGTGGCGGAGCTGCCGGCCACCGTTCGGTGCGGGAGAGCGAGCAGCGTACGGGTGGCGGGGGTGCAGTCGGGGAACGCTGCAGTCTACGCATCCTCTACGCATCCGGGGCCAAACGTGTCTGCGGTGTGGCGAGGCAGTCCTGGGGCGGGCGCAAGCGAAGAGCCGGTCAGGACGCCGCCGCGCTTATGCGGTCGAAATCGCCGAGGGGCTGTTCTGCCCAATGGGACGTGATACGCGCACTTCGCATTTCGGTAGTCTGATTGTAGTTAGCTGGCGCAAGGAGGGCATGAGGTCCGGCGCGGCTCGTGCGAACGCGTGGCCGCGGCTGAAACGCAGTCGTCAGCCAACGTTCCGCTGAGGTGAGGTCACCAGACTCTTCTCTTGCTCCGAAAGGGGGACGGGCATCATGAAGCAGTTGCTGGCAGTCTGGGGGTTCGTTTGCTTGTGCGCTCTGGTCTTGGGAACCGGTGTCGCAAGTGGTCAATGGATCGAGCCGATCGTGGCCTGGGGGGAGAATAGCTCCGGCGAGTGCAACGTCCCCGCGCCGAACGAGGACTTCGTTGCGGCCGCAGGGGGCGTAGCGCACAGCCTCGCCCTCAAGTCGAACGGGACGATCGCGGCCTGGGGATGGAACGCGTACGGCCAGTGCGATGTCCCCGCGCCGAACGCGGACTTCGTTGCGGTCGCGGGGGGCTCGTGGCACAGCCTGGGCCTTGAGTCTGACGGGACGATCGTGGCCTGGGGGGACACCTCCTATGGCCAGTGCGATGTCCCCGCGCCGAACGCCGACTTCGTGGCGATCGCGGGGGGCGGGTGGCACAGCCTGGGCCTTGAGTCTGACGGGACGATCGTGGCCTGGGGGGACACCTCCGATGGCCAGTGCGATGTCCCCGCGCCGAACGCCGACTTCGTTAAGGTCGCGGGGGGCTCCTATCACAGCCTGGGCCTCAAGTCCGACGGCACGATCGTGGCCTGGGGGTGGAATGCGTACGGCCAGTGCGATGTCCCCGCGCCGAACGCCGACTTCGTGGCGGTCGCCGGGGGCGTGGCTCACAACCTGGGCCTCAGGTCCGACGGGACGATCGTGGCCTGGGGGTGGAATGCGTACGGCCAGTGCGATGTCCCCGCGCCGAACGCCGATTTCGTGGCGGTCGCGGGGGGCTATGGTCACAGCCTGGCCCTCAGGTCGGACGGGACGATCGTGGCCTGGGGATACGATTACTACGGTCAGTGCGAGGTCCCCGCGCCGAACGCCGACTTCGTTGCGGTCGCGGGGGGCGTGTATCACAGCCTCGGCCTCAGGAGCTACGACACGCCCGTTGAGACTGCCTTCTATGCCACACTCGTGCCCGAGGACAACGCGGTGTTGCTCAGATGGATGCTCCCCGGTTGTCCAGGTGTCGGCCTCAGGATCTACCGTTCTCTCTCTGCGGACGGTCCCTACAGTTGTCTGACCCCGAACCCGCTCGATCCTACGCTGAGTAGCTACGTCGACGGGACCGCGTGGCCCGGTGGGACGTTCTGGTACGAGCTGCGCGCGGTTCTG
This sequence comes from bacterium, assembly GCA_025782345.1. GTDB lineage: Bacteria > Joyebacterota > Joyebacteria > Joyebacterales > Joyebacteraceae > JALGZG01. Next base: position 4,016 of record JALGZG010000363.1, read on the forward strand.
GATTCAGGGGCGGAGATGGTCGCGACTGACACACACCCTTCAGTTACTGTGCCAGGAACGCTGGCCTTCGGGATCCGATACGTGATGCCCAGGAACGCTGGCCTTCGGGATCCGATACGTGATGCCCAATCCTGCCATGGCCCACGCGACTATTGGCTACGCGCTTCCCGAGGGGTGGCGGTCTGCCCAGCTCTCGGTGCATGACGTGGCCGGCCGGCTCGTCCGGCGGTTGGATCCCGCGACGGGAGCTCAGGGGTACCTGACGGTTGGTTGGGACGGTACAGCCAGTTCCGGGGAACGGCTTGCTTCCGGGGTGTACTTCGTTCGACTCGAGGTTGACGGTACGGTGGCGACGCAGAGGATGGTGTTGCTGCGATAGCATCGTCACAAGCGGCGTTTGACAGAGGGGGACGGAGGCTGAGGTCCACATCTTGGGTGGCGGGTACCTCGCGATGCCCGACTATCCACGCCAATCCGGCCAGCTCCACAATGGCGACAAGAGTTCGCAACTCGTCTACCACGCCCTGGGGCGTGGTGCAGAGGGGAATCCGCTCGTGGTTATGGCAACCTAGTCAAGAGTTGTAGCTGACCCGCTTGGCTACCACGTCGGCTGCAGAACGCCCGACCCTGCGGTTGCCGAGTCAAGGAACCAGGCCGATCCTTGTCTGCCCCCTAGCCACCCGCTCCACGTGAAGCCTGACCTCATCCCATAGAAGCACGCTCTGGGACACCAACCCGGGGTACCAGCAGATCGAGGCGGCCACCACCAGGTACAGCGCCCAGACTGCCTCAGCTGTACACGGAACGGAGGAAGCCAGAGTGACCAAGCGATCGCGTCGCAGCAGGAGGTCAGCGGACGAGCGTCCGGGGGACCGGCCGCGCGACGCCGCGGTCGGGAAGCGTGCGGTGGGCTCACTGACGTACTACTACCCGACGGTCTTCGTCACCGGCGCGGCGATCATGGTACTCGAGCTCCTCGGCGCCAGGATCCTCGCGCCTTACTACGGGTCCAGCCTCTTCGTCTGGTCGTCGCTTATCACGGTGACGCTCGTCGCGCTGGCCATCGGCTACTGGCTCGGCGGGGTCCTAGCCGACCGCCGGCCGAGCGCCGCGCTCCTCTACGCCATCATCGCGCTGGCCGGCCTCGCGACGGCCGTCATTGCACCGACGCGCGGTCCGGTGCTTCAGGCAACGGACGCTCTCGGTCTGCGCGGCGGATCGCTCTCGTCCGCGTTCATCCTGTTCACCGCGCCGCTTCTCCTTCTGGGCATGGTCTCTCCGTTCGCCGTCAAGCTCTCGACAGTGAGCCTGGGAAGACTGGCCCGCACGGCGGGGAGGCTCTACTCGGTCTCGACCGCCGGCAGCTTCGTGGGAACGCTCGCCGCCGGGCTCGGGATGGCGATCGCGCTCGTCGCGGTGTCGCTTGCATTTTTCGCGATTCTGCGGCGGGGCCGACCGTTCACGGTGACGGCCGTGCTCCTGGTCGCGATCGTGGTGCTGATGCCGGGCTCCCAAGGCATGCGCGCGGTGGGAAACACGGTCCTCGTCGCCAAGGAGCCGAGCTTCTACGGCGAGATTCGGGTTGTCGACAAGGGCCCGCTCAGATTTCTTCTAATCGACGGCGGTATGCAGTCCGGAATCGACACCCGCAACGGGCTCTGCGCTCTCGAGTACCCGTACGTCATCGAGACGCTCGCCTACCGGCTCCGCCCGGAGGGATCTCGGGCT
>JALGZG010000204.1 GCA_025782345.1 bacterium
GGCGCATTCCGACTACCTGATCGAACTCATCGACGACCGCGTCTCCTTCATAGCGGACAAGATGGTCCTGCCGGGCGAGAACGAGCTCGAGTCGTTGGCCTCGGGCGCGCTCGACGTGCTCGCAGGCCGAGAAGAGGCGAGGGAATACCCGAACGGGTGACAACCGGTTCCATCCGCGGCGGACCTGCCACCGTGGCGAAAGGGCAGACATGACCGAGACGAACAACGGGACGCCGCCCATCAGCTTCGACGAGCTGAAGGAGAGGGCGCTCGAGTATGGAAGAGAGCACGGTAGGGCACGGCTCGGTGTCGCGGCCGCGTGGGACCCGGTCGCCCTCGAGGCTGTCCACGACGCGTGGAAGCTCGAGCTGATCGAGCCCGTCCTCATCGGGGACAGAGAGCTTATAGTTGCGGCGGCGGGGGAGGCGGGCGCGGACATCTCCCAGTGGGCCGTCGTTGAGGCCGAGGGTGATGTCGCCTCGGCGCGCAAGGCCGTGGAACTCGTTCGCGCGGGTGAGCTCGACTTCCTGATGAAGGGCAAGGTCAACACCGCTGACATCATGCGCGCGGCCCTCGACAAGGAGACCGGCATTCGGGCGGGCAAGCTCATGAGCCACATCGCGGTCATGTGGACGCCCAGCTTCGGCAGACTCCTGTGCATGTCCGACGGCGGCATCGTGCCCGCTCCCACGCTCGAGCAAAAGGCCGACATCATCAGGAACGCGGTGGACGCCATGCACAAGCTCGGCTGGAAGAATCCAAAGGTAGCCGTCGTGGGCGCGCTCGAGAAGGTCAATCCGGCGCTCCCGCACACGGTCGATGCGGCCGAACTGGCGAAGATGAACCAGCGCGGCGAGATCACCGGATGCATCGTCGACGGGCCGTTCGGGTTCGACAACGCCGTCAGCGAGGTCGCGGCCGCTCGGAAGGGTGTCACGAGCCCGATTGCAGGGAAGGCCGATCTGGTTATCTTCGGAGACATCGATGTCGGCAACGTGTTCTTCAAGGCCATGAGCTTCATGACTAACGTGGCCAAGACTGCCGGAGTGCTCATCGGGTCGGCAGTGCCGATAGTTATGCCGTCCCGTGCGGACGGCCCGGAGACCAAGCGCAATTCCATTATCGTAGGCACGGTAATCGCGCATTCTCAGCGGAGTTAGCGAGGGTGGCGGAACTGGTAGACGCGCTGGATTTAGGTTCCAGTAGGGAAACCTGTGGGGGTTCGAGTCCCCCCTCTCGCAAAACCTGATAAGGAGAAGCTCTTGCTGGTACGTGTGGAAGAACTCGAGGGATGGAAGCGGAAGCTGATCATCGGTCTCCCGGAGGCCGACGTCGCGGCGAAAGCGAAGGAACTCCTTAAAGAGGTCGCGAAAGCAGCCACGGCTCCGGGGTTCCGCAAGGGCAAGGTCCCCGTCGGCATGATCGAGAGGACCCACGGCGCCGCAACGCGGGACGAGGCGCTCAGGGTTCTGGCGGGCGGCGCCTACGCCGACGCCGTCAGAGAGGCCGATCTTCATCCGATCTGTGACCCCGTCGTGGAGCTGGGCGAAGAGGTCGAGGACGGACAGTACACACTCACGGCGACCATCGAGGTCAAGCCCGACGTCGAACTCAAGGATTACGAGAACCTCGAGTTCACCGAGCGCGTCCCCGTCGTCACTAACGAGGACGTCGACAAATACGTGGAGGGGCTCAGGGAGGAGAGGGCCGAACTCCTGCAGGTGACGCGTCCGGCGGCCGAAGGCGACATCGTGATTCTGGACTACGCTCCGGTCGGAGACGACGGCGAGCCGGTGGCCGACTCGAAGGCCGAGGACTATATCTGTGAGCTGGGGAAGGGGCAGGTTCCCTCCGAGATAGAGCAGGTGCTCGTTGGCGCCGCGGCGGGAGAGGGCAGGACCGCGGCCGTGAAATACCCGGAGGACTTCCAGGTGGAGTCGCTCGCGGGCCGCGAGGTGAGCTTCGCGATCTCGGTCAAGGACGTGCGGCAGAAGCGGCTTCCCGTGGTCGATGACGACTTCGCGAAAGCCTGCGGCCCGTTCGAGACGATGCTCGATCTCCGGGTCCGCGTGAGAAACGCGCTCGAGGCGCGTGCGAAGTCGTGGGCGAGGAACAGGCTTGAGGAGGATATCGTCCGCGAGCTCATCAAGCGGAACCCCTTCACGCTTCCCGAGTGCCTCATGGAGGACCGGCTCAAGCGCACGTACTGGAGAACGACCCAGCAGCAGGATGGGAGCGCGGAGCGCGGAGACGCGGCGGACGGTCCGCCCGACGATCTGGAAGTGCCGGAGGAGTTCACCAAGGCCTACGGCCCCGTCGTCGAGCACCAGCTCAAGGCGGGACTGCTTCTGGGGAAGATCGCCAAGAAGCACGGCACCAGCGTCACGAAGGAGGACATCGAGGCGAGAGTGGGTCAGATCGCAGAGGCGCAGGGACGGAAGCCCGACGAACTCATCAGCGACCTCGCGGACACCGACGCTCTCTCTCAGATCGAAGACGAACTCTGGCTCGAGAAGGTCCACGAGTTCCTGGTGAACATATCCAACGTCAAGACGGAAGCGCTCGAGCCGGACGAATCAGAGGAGGGCTCGAGCACTGAGGCAGAGAGCGCCGGCGCTTAGGCAGCGCGGCGACGATGGAACCACAAACGCGGGAAGGACGACAATGGGACTGACGCCGTTCGTGATCGAGCAGACACGCACCGGAGAGAGGTCATACGACATTTTCTCCAGGCTGCTCCGCGACAACATCATCTTCATAGGCATGCCGATCGACGACAAGGTCGCCAACATCGTGATCGCGGAGCTTCTCTTCCTTGAGGCGCAGGACCCCGAGCGCGCCATCTTCCTTTACATCAACAGCCCCGGAGGCTACGTCGCATCGGGTCTCGCGATCTACGACACGATCCAGTACATCCGCCCCGACGTGCATACGATCTGCATGGGGCAGGCGGCCAGTATGGCGGCCGTGCTGCTGTGCGCCGGGACGAAGGGGAAGCGCTCGGCGCTTCCGCACGCGAGGATCATGATCCACCAGCCGATGGGTGGCAGCGAGGGGCAGGCGAGCGACATCGAGATCTACGCGAAGGAGATAGTCAAGCTCCGTGAGCGCCTCGTGAAGATCAT
>JALGZG010000116.1 GCA_025782345.1 bacterium
CGAACGCGGCCCGAGCACTCCGAACGACTCCAGCCTCTCCACCACGCGCTTCCCGCACCGGCTGACGCTGTCCTCGACGTCGGCGACGTCCTCCGCGGCGTGAATGTGACATCCCACGCCGAGATCGGCCGCCATCCCCGCGGCGCGCTCCAGCGTCCCGTCGTCCAGGGTGAAGCTCGCGTGCAGACCGACGCTCGCTCCCATGCGCTCGCTGCAGGCGGCGCGCTCTTCTCCGGAACTCCCCCCGGACGCCACAAAACGCGCGAACCGCTCGTTCTCGGCCAGGCCCGCCTCGCGCGCCTCTTCCCCGTCCCGGTCCGAGACCTCGAAGCACAGATTGAACCTGAGCCCGGACTCATTCAGGGGCTCCGCCACCGCGGAGAGGCTGCCGTCGATGTGAACCTGGCTCGCGTGGTGATCGATGATGGTAGTCGTGCCGTTCCTGATGAGGTCGATGGCCCCGGCGGCCGCGGAGAGGCGGATGTCGTCCAGGGTCAGCGCTCTGTCCAGACGCCACCAGAGGTGCTCCAGGATCTCGGTGAAGCTCGAGGACGGCTCAATGTCGGCGACGAGCCCCCTGGCGAGGGCACTGTAAAGGTGCGTGTGCGCGTTGATTAGCCCCGGCATCACAAGCTTGCCTGAGGCGTCGATGGTCTCGGCGCCATCGTACCGGGAGGCGATCTCCGCCGCGCTGCCCACGGCCTCGATCCGGTTGCCGACGACGGCCACCGCACCGTCGTTCAAGACCGTCAGCTTGTCATCAAGCAGGGCGACGTGGCCACCGTGTATGAGCAGGGCAGATCCAGCCGACAACGCACCCTCCCTTGGGTACACCAACCCGCCCGCCGAGCGCCCATGGCGTCGAGCCCGAGAATCGTCACCAACATCCCGAACAGCCCCTAATACTCGGTGCTTTCGGAACTTATAACTCTAAGTGAAGGCGTGTGGAGTGTCAACGGGATTCGGGCTGCCGAAGGCCCAGGATACCGTTCCCGGCTCAGCCGCAGCCGCGTGGCACGCGGACGGTCAATCTGGTATGATTGTGGTGCTGCTCTCACATGCCGCGCGGCACGAAAGTACGCCCGCAGCACGGGCGGCTCTGCCGCGCCCCACCATCACCCGAGGAGGTGCTCCTGTGAAAGCTCTGCTCTCCGTTCTCCTCACCTCGGCACTCGTCGCGTGCATCGCGGCCTCTCTGACCGTCCCCGCGCTCGCCGACGATGGCTACGTCGGCTGCAACAACTCCAATGACGTCATCCCGTTCGACGTGCTGACATACGCCTTGGGCACGCCCATTCCCCTCGCGGGGGTCAACCCCTATCCGTACGACGCGACCATGACGCCGGACGGTACCGAGGTCTGGGTGGCGGACTCGTCCGAAGACGACGTGGTCATCATCGACGTCGCCACGAACACGATCACACACACGATATCGGTAGGTGAGAACCCGAACTCGGTTGTGTTCACGGACGACGGCTCCTCCGCCCTCGTCAGCGCGCGTGACGGGGATTACGTGACGGTCATCAGGACGTCCGACTACTCCGTGACTGACAGCCTTCACGTCCTGACGGGCTCGGGCGGGATTTACGACGGCCCCGGCAACATGGCCCTCGATCCAGTCAGCAAGAACATCTACGCACTCGACTGGCACGCCGACACGCTGTACGAGATCGACGAGAACGCCACGTCGGTCCTGCGCAGTGTCGATATCGGAACCAACATGTGGCAGCTGGTGTGTGACCCCCGCGGGCAGTATCTGTATGTCACCGATCGGGGCCCCGATATCGTTCGCGTCATTGACCGAGCCACTCTCACCGAGATCACCACGATCTCAGTAGGTTCGGACCCATTGGGCATCGACGTTACCCTGGACGGTACAAGGCTCGTCGTCGCGTGCGAGGATGACTCGAACGTGTACGTCATCGACACGTCGGACTGGTCGACCACCATCGTCGCGCTGGACGCAGGTGCCGATCCGCGAGACGTTGACATCCTGGACTCTGAGAAACACGCCTTCGTGGCAGGCGGCGAGATCACGGGCACCGA
>JALGZG010000269.1 GCA_025782345.1 bacterium
ACTATCGCGACCGTCTCGCCCGGCTCCACCGTGAAGGACACATCCCGCAGCACCCATTCGTCCTCGACGTATCCGAACCACACGTTCTCGAACGCGATTCGCCCGCGGATGTCGTCCGGACGCATGGGTTCATCGGGCTCCGGGACCACATCCTCCTCGTCCAGCAACATGAATATCCGTTCGGACGATGCCATCGCCTGCTGCATCGTCCCGTACTGCTGGGCGAGGTTCCTCAGGGGTCTGAAGAACATCTGCACGTATGAGAGGAACGCCACGAGCGTGCCGAGCGACAGCGTTGCCTGGACGACCTTCCCGCCGCCGTACCAGATGACGAGCCCGATGGCCACCGAACTTGCGAGCTCCATGAGCGGCATGAACATCGCGAAAACCCTGAGCTGTTTCATCGCCGCGAGGAAGTTCTCATGGTTGATCCCGGCAAATCGACGGAAGCTCTCGGTCTCGCGCCTGAAGATCTGTGTCACCCGCATGCCGCTGATGCTCTCGTTCAAGGACGCGTTTATCCTGGCGATCTTGACGCGCACCTCGCGGAAGGCGTCCCGGATCTGGACGCTGAAGACGGTCGTGATCCACGCCGTGACGGGAAGCACGATGAAGCTGACGAGCGCCAGCCGCCAGTTGAGCCTCAGGAGCACGATGATGACGCCTATAAGTATGCGAGAGCGAGAGCTTCTGGAGGTGCCGCAGCACCTTCATGCGCATGTCGTACATCACCTGCTGAGAGGTGACCTCCATCATGTTGATCTGAAGCAGGGTGAAGCCGAACGTCAATATGAGAAGCGCGATGACGGCGAGAGCGATCCTGGCGACGCCGCGGAGATCACCACTCCTCAGCTCGTGAAGGTCCTCGCTCGTGAAGTCATCGAGCCGCTCCAGGGGGATGCCGACGCGGGAGCCCGCCTCGAGGAAGCCGGTCCGATCGTACGTGCGCGCCTCGAAGAACGCCCTGTCCGCCAGGTAGTAGCGCTCGTCCCCCACCACGCCGAGATCCGTCGCCCGCGCCACCTCGCGGGGGTCGTAGCCTGACAGGGTCTTCGCGCTGATGAAGTAGCGCGCCTGCGCGTGGTCGCGTCCGCCTCCCGACGCGGCACCGCTTCTACTCTGCGTCTCCCCTGCCGGTGGCGCGTCGATGGGCACCAGGTCCCCGGCGTGCTCCGCGATGAACTCGCGCGCGACCTCTCCACCATCGTCCGTGACGACGCGCGAGTTAGCCACGATGTAGTCATCGAGCGCCATGCGAGTGAGATACGGGATCGCCAACTCGAAGCACGTCACCGCGACGAGCATCAGCACGGCCAGGGTGACGAGCCGCGCGTACGGCCTGACGTACATCATGAGCCGCCGCACGAGCCGCGCGTCGTAGGGCTTGCCCAGTGTCTCTTCGTCGTGGTGGTCGTGAGACATCGACTACTCCGTCTGCTGCTCCCCGTCGGTCTGCTGCTTCCCGTCGGTCTGCTGCTTCCGGTCGGTCTGCTCCTCCCGGTCCGCCTGCTGCTCCCCGTCGGTCTGCTCCTCCGCGCTGTCGGAATCTTCCATCGCGGTCTCAAGGAGCTGCCGCTCGTAGATATTCGCGTACAACCCCTTCTGCGCCACCAGCTCCTCGTGAGTGCCACGCTCGACGATGCGCCCCTCATCGAGAACGATGGTCTCATCCGCGTGCTTGATGGACGAGATGCGGTGGGACACGATGACGCTCGTGCGGTTCTCGAGCGCGCCCTTGAGCTCCTGCTGTATCCGCTCCTCCGTCGCCGTGTCCACCGATGACAGCGCGTCGTCCAGCACCACGATGGCGGGCGCGTGCACGAGGGCGCGCGCGATCGCTACGCGTTGCTTCTGACCTCCGGAGAGCGTGACGCCCCTCTCCCCAACCAGCGTGTCCAGACCGTCTGGGAAACTCTCTATCTCATCGAGAATGCCGGCGATACGCACGGCCTCGGTGACGCGCTCGTCGGAGGCTTCCGGGGCGCCGAACCTGATGTTCTCCCTGATGGTATCGGAGAAGAGGAATGTGTCCTGCGGCACGTAGCCGATCGCGCCCCGGAGCGAAGAGAGCGTCAGTCCGGTGACGTCGTTGCCGTCGATGAGGACCTGGCCCTCCGTCGCCTCGTGGATGCGGAGAAGGAGGTTACACACGGTGCTCTTCCCCGAGCCCGTCCTGCCGAGCACGCCGAGTGTGTGGCCACGCGGAACGGTGAAACTGACGTCGGCGAGCGCGGGCTCGAGCCCCTCTGCATACGAGAAGGTGACACCGCGGAACTCCACCTCCCCCCTCGGCTCGGCAAGCTCAACGGCGTTCTCATGATCGGCGATCTCAGGCGTGACCTCGAGGATCCTGTTGATCCTGCCCATCGAAGCCGCGCCGCGCTGGAGCACGTTGACGACCCACCCCATGGCTATCATGGGCCAGGTCAGGATTCCAAGGTAGCTCGTGAACGCCACCAGATCGCCGGTGGTGATATCTCCCAGCATCACCGCTCGTGAACGCCACCAGATCGCCGGTGGTGATATCTCCCAGCATCACCCGGCTGCCGCCGAAGTAGATGATAATGACCACGCTCATGCTGGACAACATCATGATGAACGGGAAGAACGCGCCCCACACGCGGACGAGTCGGATGTTGTCGCGGACGTACTCTTCCCCGATCGTGGCCAGACTCGCGAGCTCGTGCTCTTCCTGAGAATATGCCTTGACCACCCTGATTCCCGACATGCTCTCACGCACGCGTTCCGTCAGGCTGGAGAAGGTCTCCTGAACCTTCTCGAATCTGCTGTGGAGCATCTTGCCGGCGCGCAGCGTGAAGAGGGCAATGATCGGCATGGGAATGAGAGCCAGCAGAGTCAGCCTCACGTTCAGCGCGAGCATGAACCCG
>JALGZG010000130.1 GCA_025782345.1 bacterium
CGGCCGCGTCAAGGACACGATGATCGCCGGCAACGTCTACAAGCTGCTGAAGGACCAGCTGGTAGACCTGTCGAGCGAGGTGACCAGGGTCGGGCTGATGGGCTTCATCGGAAGTCACCGCTACCCGCACCTGCTGCTCAGGGACGTGTCGATCTCGTCGAAGGGCTAGCTCTGGTGATTCGTGGCCCGCGGGCGGGCCGGGCGCCGGGCCGGACAGGCGGGTGACGTTGATCTTCGGAGACCTCTGGAGATTGGCCGCAGCGAAGCTGCGAACGGTCTTGCTTGGAGCGAGGCCAGCGAACTCCTCGATTCGCCGGACGACTTCGACCGGCCTGTCGAGGGGTTCGTCGTATGTGAGGCTGACTTGACGCTCCGCGGGCAGTGCGTCGAGGAACTCGATGCCGCCACTGCGAATTTCCTACCCTTGCTCCGCGTATCTGACATGAGAAGCAGGTTACGGGAGCGTTTCTCCCGAATCAGGATTCAAACGAGCAGGGGCCACGGTGCCCATCCACGGTCCGCGACGCGGGAGCAATGGCCGAAAGAGTCTCTTGAACGACTGTCATGTCGTGGTAACTTCGGGTGAGCGAGAACGATGAGGCCCCGGGCACCGCGGCTTCCGCTGGCGAGCCCGGGCTCACGGGCCCTCGCCGCAGACCGCACCGGCCCGCACGGCACGTGACTCAGGGAACAGGAGATTAGTAATGCGCAGACTCACAGGGATCCTCATGGCCGTCGTCCTGACGGCCGGCGTTCTCGCCGGCGTGTCGGCCCCGGCCGAGGCCAAGGGCTATTACTTCCCTAACGTCAGCATCGACGTGACCGTCCTCCCGGACGGCAGCTTCGAGTTCCGCGAGGCTCGGACCTACGCGTTCGACGGCGATTTCACGTGGGCCTTCTACCAGGTCGACAAGGTGAGGACCGCGGGCGGCGACATCGTCGACATCACTGACTTCGTCGTCGGTGAGAACGGTCGTCCGTACGCGCTGGGCGACCGCCGCTCGCTCGACGACAGCAAGACGCCCGACTCGTACTGGGTCTCGTACAATCATCAGGGCAACTCCGTCTACGGGAAGTGGTTCTACCGCGCGGATGACGAGACGCGCACGTTCGAGATCTCCTACGTCGTGCACGACGCGGTCACCGTCTACGACGACTACGCGGAGCTCTACTGGAAGTTCATCGGCGGGAACTCGGACATGCCCACGCGTGAGGTGACGGGCACCATCCACCTCCCGCCTGGCGCCGACAAGGACCGCGTGCGCGCGTGGCTTCACACGGAGTTGACGAGCGAGTGTTGGGTCGAGGACGATGCCGTACGCTTCCGGGTCGACGACCTCCGCTCCAGGAAGTTCGTTGAGATGAGAGTTCTCTTCCCGACCGAGCTCGTTCCTCAAGCCACGAGCCGTGCGTCCGGGAACATCTGGGACCGCGCGTTCGCCGAGGAGAGCCAGTGGGCCGAGGACGCCAACAGGCGGCGTATCGCCGCCCAGGAGTACATGGCGGGGCATGCGGAGCGGGCGCGGCGTGCTGCCATCGTGGCCATCGTGCTCGGCGTGGCAGCGATGCTCGTCTGGACGATCCTCTTCGTCCGCTTCGGCCGTGAGCACGAGGTCAGGTTCGAGGGGGACTACTTCCGGGAGCTGCCGTCCGAGCGTCAGCCGGCGCTGGTCGGCTACCTGATGACTTCGGGGATGGTCGGGTCGGGTGACATGGTAGGGACCATCATGGACCTTGCCAGGCGCGGGTATCTCACGATCGAAGAGATGAAACACGAGGAACGCGGCTTCCTGGAGAAACTCGCCGGGACGCCCGAGTACGACTACATCCTCAAGATGGCGCCCAACAAGAAATTCCCGGAGCTGGCCTCCTACGAGCGCAACCTTCTGCTGTTCATCTTCTCCCGGAAGTGCACGACGGGAACGGACATGATCTCCCTCCACGAGTTCAAGAAGGAAGCGCAGAAGCACTCGACCGAGTTCCACCGCTGGTTCGAGTCCTGGAAGAAGAGGGTGAAGGCCCTGGCCAAGGACGCGGGCGTGGCACTGGCCGCGTTCTTCCAGTCTCCGTTCGCGGTCGTCGGTATGGTGCTGGGCATGGCGACGATACCGCTGGCCAGCCTGATCAAGCGACGCTCGCCGGAGGCCGCGCTCGAGTTCAAGCAGTGGAAGGCGCTCAAGAAGTACCTCCTTCACTTCTCGGAACTCAAGGAGGCGCCGCCTGCTTCACTGACACTGTGGGAGCACTTCCTGGTCTACGCCGTCGCGCTCGGCATCGCCGACAAGGTGCTGAAGGCGCTGGAGCCCCACATTCCGCAGATGGAGGCGAGCGCCGGCCGGTCGTTCGGCGCGGGATGGTACATAGGGTCGGCCGCCAGGGCGAGCGAAGGCATAGGTGGGAGCATCTCCGGCCTGGCCGCGGGCATGACCAGCATGGTCGCCGTCGCGGGCAGCGCCATGAGCACGGCGAGCGGCACCGGAGGAGGTGGCACGGGCGGCGGTGGCGGTGGTGGAGGTGGTGGCGGTGCTGGCGCCGGGTAGGCCGGAGCCCGGTCCGCAGAGGCGCGGGCCGGATGCCGCGAGTGTAACGGTCTCCGCGCCGCGGCAGGAGAACACACGATGGCGGAGCGTCCCGACTACAGG
>JALGZG010000035.1 GCA_025782345.1 bacterium
CAGAACATCGTGGACCAGGGCCGCCACGGCGCCGACCGCGAACTTGAACTCGAACCTGAGTGAGATGTAGATGAGGATGCCAAACAGCGCGTACAGGATCGCCAGAGTCGCTTTTTTCCTGAGCTCGCCACCTACCTTCGGCCCGACCAGCTCCTGCCGCCGCACGTCCGCCTGGTTGTCCGGATTCGCCTCGTTCAGCGCCTTGACGATGACCCCCGTCAGATCTTCCCCCTCCTGGTCCCGGGTCCTGATGATGGCCTCCCGGCCGCTTCCGAAGTGCTGGATCTCGGCGTCGGCGAGCCCTATCTCCGCGAGCGTCGCGCGGATACTCTCGGCCGCTATGGGCTGCTCGAACTGCACCTGAAGCAGGATCCCGCCCTCGAAGTCGATGCCAAGCTTCGGCCCGCCCTGAATGCCAAGAGAGATGAGACCGATCGCGATGACTACCAGCGACAGAATGAAGGCGCCCCTGCGGTGCCCGAGGAAATTGATGTGCGTCCCTACGAGAAACTCCATGCCTTGTCCTCCACTGCCCGGTCAGCTGTGTGCAACGCCGGGCGCCCGTCTGCGCTCACCCGCGCCTATATGCTCAGGTGCTTGACGTTCCACTTGACGGTGATCAGATCAAACACAACTCGCGTTCCCACGATGGCGGTGAACATGCTGGCGATGATGCCGAGCGAGAGCGTCACGGCAAATCCCTTGATGGGACCGCTCCCGAACCACAGGAGGACAGCGGCCGCGATCAGGGTCGTGATGTTGGCATCCATGATGGTCATGAACGCGCGCTCGTATCCGTCGCGAATCGCCGCGCGGATGGTCTTGTTGTTTCTGAGTTCCTCGCGAATTCTCTCGAATATCAGCACGTTCGCGTCGACCGCCATCCCGATAGTCAGGATGATGCCTGCAAGTCCAGGGAGCGTCAGCGCCGGCTTCGGGCTGACGGGAAGGCTGGACATGAGAGCGACGATCAGGAAGATGTTGCTCCCCAGCGCGCCGACCGCGACGGCGCCCGCCGCCTTGTAGTAGATGAGCATGAAGAGAACGACAAGAACGCCGCCTATCAGCATCGCGCGCAAGCCGAACTTGATGGAGTCCCGTCCGAGCGACGGACCGACGGTCCTCTCCTCGACGATCTTCATCGGCGCCGGCAGTTTACCTGCACGGAGGAGGATCATCAGATCACGGGCTTCCTCGTCCGTGAAGTTGCCCGTGATGGATGTCGGCGTGCCCGCCGGGATCCTCGATTTGATAACGGGAGCCTTCTGAACGACTCCGTCGAGGACCAGGGCGAGATACTCGCCTATGTGGGCACCGGTGTGAGCAGCGAAAACGCGGCCGCCCTCACGCGAGAGCCGGAGCTGCACGCCCGGCGAGTTGGGGTAGTCCGGGTCCAGACCAGGCCTGACGGTCGCATCGGCGACCACGGACCCCGTCATCAGAGCCTCCGCGTCCATGATATAGAACGGAAGATACTCGTTGTTGTCCGGGCCGGTTCTGGACTCCTCGCCCCAGCCCAGTCTGTACCTCGGTTCGCCCGGTCTGTCCTCATGCGACGGCAGGATCTCACCGAGGTCGAGAAGGGCCACCTGCTCTTCCACCCACGCAACGTCGTCTATCGGGACGAACGGCAGCTCCATCATGAATCTCACGCGTGAGGAAAAGGGGTGTTCGCGCGCAAGCCTCTCCGTCTCGGACTCCGGGAGCCCCTCGGGAGGCTCGGCCGAGAGCTCGCCCATGGCGACCAGCGTGTCGGCGAGCGCTCTGTCGAGAGCCCGCATGACGAGGTCGGTCTGCTCCGCCGGAGCGATGGGCACGAACTCGAGCAGAGCGGTCCTGCCGATGAGATTCTTCGCGCGCTGCTCATCCTGTAGACCCGGCAGCTGCACGATGATCCGGTTCTCGCCCTCGCGCTGGATGGACGGCTCGGCCACTCCGAACTGGTCGATCCTGTTGCTGATGACCTCGAGCGCTCGCTCCATCGCGTCCTGGGCCTCGTCCGCCGGCAACCCCTCCTTGTCCACCTCGAGG
>JALGZG010000053.1 GCA_025782345.1 bacterium
GAGCGCGCGGACGTTCCCGCCGAAGTCGACCTTCTTCCCGAGATCCGTGAGCTGCGGGCCGGTGAACTGAACCCTCGACTCCTCGGTCTCCTCGATGTGCACCTCGAGGTAATCACACTGAGAGGAGAACTTCTTGAGCACCTGCTCCAATCTGTCCTTCATAGGATCTCCCCCTGCCGCCGTCCGAGGACGGCCGTTGTGGGGGCGGCATCCGCGCTCTGGGCGGACGACGCCGCGTCACGGTAGCTCTAGTCGTTGACCAACGTTATCTTATGACTCATCTCAACGGGCTCGCGGAGCGACACGCCTACACTGCAGTACTTCTCCTCGGAGAGCTTCACGGCCTTCTCGACCTTAGCGCGCGAGAGCCCCTTCCCCTTGATGATGTACTCCACCTCAATGCTCGCGTACTTCGCGGGGTAGCTTTTCGTCTTCTCCGCTCTGACAATGACCTCCACGTCCTCGACGGGCTCGCGCATCTTCTTGAGGATCTCGACGGTGTCGCTGCCCGTGCAGCCGGCAAGCCCCCAGAGCGGCAGCTCCGCGGGGCGGAAGCCATCTCCCTCTCCCCCGACCTCCTTGCTCCAGTCCATCCTGACGGTGTGACCCTCGCCGTCCTTTCCCTCAAACTTCCAGCCGCCTATCCACTTCGCCCTGACCTCCAAGCCGACACCTCCATGGGGTTCGTGCGTTGCCCTACCAGGATGGGATCCTGTACGCCAAGCCCAGAGTCATTGACACACAGTTGCCGCTCAGCGGCTCGTCGAGCGCTTCCTCTTCCAGCCCGATGATCCGGTGCCCGTAGCCGCCGTGCGTGTAGTCGGCCCGGAAGAAGCCGGACCACGAGCCGCTATGGATGTAGTCGACGCCGATCGCGATGTAGGCGCCGTACCCGGTCAGCCTCTCGAACGCGTCGGAGGAAGTGGGCTCAGCGTCGCGCTCCATGGTGAGCTTCGCCCAGCCCGTCCCGACGAACGGCTGGAGGCGATGCTCGCGATGTTGTCGGATATGCCCCACATCATGCCGAACCCGAATCCCAGACCCTCGGTTACGTCGTGTTCTTCACTGTATCCGGCGCCCGTGGCGTACACCACACGAGGGAACTCCACCCACATCTCAGCCCCCTTGCGACCGTACCGCGTCGACTTCCAGCCGCGGCGCGAGCCCGCCGCGGATACCTCCACCGCCGTTGCGGCGAGGATCACCGCCGCCAGAACCGGCGCGACGACGGACAGCATGCAGCTATTCCTCAGTCTCATTCTCGATCCACTCCCCGTATGCCTTCGACACGCCGGTGAGGCCGACGGTGACGATCTCCGGTACCTCGTACGGATGTCGCTCCGCGATCCACCGCTCGAGCTGTGCCGCCCGGGCGCCGGTGGTCTTGAAGAGACACATCCACTCCGATGCCTCCTCAACGGCTCCGTTCCACCAGTAGGTGCTGTCCACCGGACCGAGCAGCTGACCACAGGCCGCCAGCCGGCGCTCGACGGCCTCGCGGATCAGTTCCTCCGCCTGCTTGCGGTCATCGAGCGTCGTCTGGAGTTGAACGAACTCGTGCGGCATGGACCGTGGCGTCACGTCGCGTGCCTCAGCGTGCGTGTATGAGAGGGGGCGCCAGTCTGGCGCACTAAATGAGTATATACCTCAGAACGAACAGCGCGGCAAGCGAATACACCAGCCAGTGCACATCCTTCGCCCGACCGGAGAGCGTCTTGATGAGTGGGTAGCTGATGAAACCGATGGCAAGGCCGTGCGCGATGCTCGAGGTCAGGGGCATGATGATGACCGTGAGGAACGCCGGGATGGCCTCCGAGTAGTCGTCCCAGTCGATCCTCCTTATGCATTTCATCATCAGGCAACCGACGATGACGAGAGCCGGGGCCGTCACCGGGTGGAGGAAGACGCCGGGAGCGATCTCGAACCCGCCGCCGAACATCTCGGCCAGAGGCGAGAAGAAGAGAGCAAGGAGGAAGAGGCCGGCGGTCATCAGGTTCGCGAGACCGGTCCGCCCTCCCGCGCTGACGCCCGCCGCGCTCTCTATGTAGCTCGTGGTCGTTGATGTCCCGAGCGAGGCGCCGACCATCGTGCCCACGGAGTCCGAAAGGAGCGCGCGGTTGACGCGCGGGAGCTTCCCGTCCTTCATGAAGCCGGCCTGCTCGCCGACCCCGATGAGCGTGCCCACGGTATCGAACATGTCGAAGAAGAGGAACACGAAGATGGGTGTCAGGTACTCCCAGCGCAGGGCCCCGACCGGGTCCATCTTGAACAGCGTCGGCTCGAGCGTCGGCATCGAGAACACACCGTGGAACTCGATCATGCCCGTGGCGAGGCCGACGGCCCCGGTCCCGAGGATTCCCCAGAAGATGCCGCCGCGCACCTTCGCCGCCATCAGTGTGCCGGTAAACAGAAGACCGAACAACGCAAGGAGTGTCTCCGGGCGGTGGAGGTCGCCCAGCGTCAGGTAGGCCGCGGGGTCGGATTCGATGATGCCTGCGTCCTTGAGGCCGAGGAACGCGATGAAGAGACCTATGCCCGCGGCGGTCGCCAGTTTCAGGTTGCCCGGGATCGCTGTGATGATCAACTCGCGGACGCGTACCACGGTCAGGATCGTGAAGACGACGCCGGATATGAACACGATGCCGAGAGCGATGTTCCACGGCACGCCCATCTTGCCGCACAACACGAAGCTGAAGTACGCGTTCAGCCCCATGCCGGGAGCGAGCGCAATGGGGTAGTTGGCCA
This sequence comes from bacterium, assembly GCA_025782345.1. Classification (GTDB taxonomy): domain Bacteria; phylum Joyebacterota; class Joyebacteria; order Joyebacterales; family Joyebacteraceae; genus JALGZG01. The sequence goes on from JALGZG010000053.1 coordinate 2,746, forward strand.
GGAACGCCATCAGAAGCGTCGCAATGGCCGAGGCAATGCACGTGGCG
>JALGZG010000045.1 GCA_025782345.1 bacterium
GAGATGATCGACTACAGAGACGAGCGCACGGGCCTCACAGCGATGATGCGCGGCACGGCGCTGCCCGCGTCGATCATATGCCTGATGATGGCGCGCGGCGAGACGGCGCCCGGCGCGACTCCTCAGGAACTCGCCATCGACGGCGACCGGTTCATCGAGGAGATCCTCGCGCGCGGCATGCCGCTCGAGGTGCGGTTCGAGACCGGGTAGCTGCGTCTGCACACGTCCAGCAGCGCGGAGACGGCAGGTCGAGGCGCTCCTGAACCCACGCCCGAGCGAAAGCTTGACGCCGCTCGGGTGTCGTGCTAACATGATGGTGAACGGTGCGCACCCCCGCATTTCCTCCAGGGGGTGTCTTGCTTTCAGTGACCCATCAAACTCTGTCTCCCGCAATCCGGGCCGCGCTCGCGGCTCTTGTCCTGCTCTCGGTCTGCGTCCTTCCCTCGGAATCGCACGCCTTCGAAGCGGCGGCGTCTTCCGACGATGGCCTACTTGCGCTGAAGGACCTGGTCGGGGACCCGATGTTCGAGGATGTTCTCTCCCGCTCCTTCGAGATCATCCTGGCCGACAGCCAGCTGGCCGTCTACTCGGCCGAGGACGACTTCGGCCGCTTCCTCTACCGCAAACGCCTCTGGACACGGTACGACCCCACGCCGGCGACCGGCACCAACGAGTTCCTGGAGGAACACCTGCGTCGCCTCGCCTACGCACTTGAGCACTTCTGCGCCGCAGGCGACATGGACTGGGACGAACGGGGCGACGTGGCACTGAGGTTTGGGCTGCCTTCGTACAGGATCCAGGCGGGCGCTGACATCTCCCGGGTACCCGGTGCACGGGGCCTCATCCCTCCCTCCGAGGAATGGGGCTACACCGACAAGGACATGACGGTCTCGTTCATCGACCCCAACCTCGATGAAAGGTTTCAGCTCGGCTACGACATCAAGTACACGACGGCCCGCGGCGGGCCCAAGGTGCATAATGACGACCGCGATCCATCGACCGGCCCGCCGGACCCGCCTATGATTCCCGCTCCCATTGAACTGATGCACGCCATGGCGCAGCAGAAGTCACGGCAGGCGAGAGGCCTGCAGGCGCTCGACAACGTGTCCGTGAGCTACGGATACTCTTCTGTCACCGATCCCCTTCCGCTCTTCTACGAGATCGTGATGGCCCGGGGAGAAAACGGCAGGACCGATATGGCGATCAACTACCAGATCCCCAGAACCGCACTCACGTTCGAGCCGGATGGCGAGCGTGCTGCGGCCAGTCTCACCAAGAGGCTCCGTGTTATGAACGAGAACTACGACGTGCTCGCGTCGCAGGAGCGGGCGCTGACCCTTCTTGCCGACCCAGGGATCGAGGTCGCAGAAGACGACCTTCTCACGGACGAGTGGCGCTTCAACGTGGAGCCCGGCGTTTACATCGTGGGATTCGCCATCGAAGATACGCTGTCGAAGCGGACGGGCTTCGGGAGGAGCCTCGTCACGGTACCCGAGTACCCCAAGGCTGGTTTCTCCATGAGCGACCTACAGCTCGCGAGAGGTGTCGGGCCCGGCAACCGCTTCGTCAGGATGGGGGGCGCGGTCGTGCCCCACCCCATCCACGCATTCCGACAGGACGAGGAAATGGTCATCTACTTCGAGCTCTACGGCCTGACCGAGGACCTGCCCGGCATCGGGCGCTTCACCATCACGACCGAGATCACATCGGGCCAGTACAGACCCGATGAGGGATGGATCTCCCGGTTCCTCGCGAGACTCGTGCCCGAGAAACCGCTCTCCATCTCGACGCGGGTCATCGGCACGGGCCCCGTGCCCGACACGGCCTACTGGTTCTCGATGGCGCTCTCGACGCTCGAGCAGGACAACTACGACCTCAAGCTCACGGTCAAGGACGTGAGGTCGGGTGTTGAAGTGACGAAGACGGCGGCGTTCACGGTGCTGGAGGAGTGAGGCGGGCTGGGGGCGCCGCGCGACACCGCCTAGCGGCGCCTGCGCACGGTCGGCGGCGCAG
>JALGZG010000007.1 GCA_025782345.1 bacterium
GCGCTGATGGTCCCGTCGCAGGACCACAAGCGGGCGTTCGACGGGGACGAGGGGCCCAACACCGGGGGCATGGGCGCGTACGCGCCGGCGCCCGTTGTGACCCCGGCCATGCTCCGCACAATCAAGCGCGACATCATCGATGCGACGGTTCGGGCGCTCCACGAAACGGACGGGACCGTCTACCGCGGCGTTCTGTACGCCGGCCTCATGATCACGGAAGAGGGACCCAGGGTCATAGAGTTCAACTGCCGCTTCGGGGACCCCGAGGCGCAGGTGACGCTGCCGCTTCTCGAGGCGGACATCGTCGAGGTGATGGTCGCGACTGCCCGCGGCGAGCTGGATCCATCCGTCGTCAAAACGAGTTCGGGCTCGGCCGTCTGCGTGGTGATGGCCTCCGGGGGCTATCCCGGTTCGTACGAGAAGGGGAAGGTCGTAGGCGGGCTTGCCTCAGCCGGCGCGTTCGACGACGTCGTCGTGTTTCACGCAGGTACGGCCGAGCGGGACGGCGACGTCGTCACCTCGGGTGGCCGCGTTCTTGGTGTCACCGGGGTCGCAGACGATCTGCCCGAGCTAGGAGCGCGCGGGCGGGCGCGACGTGAAGAGGGGGAGCGGCACGATGAGGGAGATAGATCTCACAGCGCGAAGCGACGAGAGCACGCGGGAACTCCTGGCTCCCGCCGTGCGCGCCCTCAAGGACGGGTCGCTCGTCATCCTGCCCACGACCACGTACTACGCGCTCTCGGCCGACGCGACGAACCCGGATGCGGTGCGCCGCGTCTTCTCCGCGAAGAAGCGGGATGCTTCGTTTCTGAGATCCCCGCCGCAGTGAAGGATCTCGAGTGGAAGTTGGGCAGCAAAGGACTGAGCTACGTGCTGCGGACATCGGACCGACTCCCGACCGAGGTGACCGCCGGCACGGGAACAGTCGCCGTCCGCGTCGAGCGCAACGAGGTCGTTCTGGAAGTGCTCTCGCAGCTCGCGGTTCCGATCGTTGCCCCGAGCGCCAACATCGAGGGCGCCGATCCGCCCCGGAGGGTCGACGAGGCCATAGCACCCTTGCGCGACTGGATCGAGGTCGTGGTGCGCTGGTACCCGGCCACGGCCACTGCGGCGTCGACGATAGTCGACCTCACGGGTGACGAGTTCTCCATTATCCGGGAGGGCACCGTTCCTGCCGCCGACGTCGGGAAGGTCCTCGGCCGGTAGTAGTGGGCGCCCCCGGGACACGCGCCCTGGCTCCGTGCTCCCGAGCCGGCGCCGCCGGTTGATTCTTGACTGGGCTCTCCACCAGCCAGTACACTACTGGTCTGCGTGCCAATCCAAGAGGTGACGATGTCCTTTTCAGTGCTGCTCGTCTGCACCGGCAATACCTGCCGGAGCGCGATGGCAGAGGGAATTCTGAGGTCCCTGATCCCGGATTCGCGGCGCGGCGACGTGCTGGTGGAGTCCGCCGGGACGGCGGGCCTCGTGGGTGTGCCGGCCACGGAGTTCGCCCGATCGGTGTGCCTCGAGCACGGCATCGACATCGATTCGCACATGTCAAACGCCCTGACGAGAGTGCTTCTCGGCCGGGCGAACCTCGTTCTTGCGATGACCCGCACGCACGGCGAGTACATCGCCTCCGTCGATCCGGAGTCCGCCGGCCGCACGTTTCTCCTCTCGGAGTTCGCGGACGGCAGCGACGTCGACGTGCCGGATCCGATCGGCGCCGCGAGAGAGGATTACGAGTCCGTTTTCAAGATGATGGGGGGCTATCTCAAGAAGGCTCTGCCCGCGATCATGAAGCTCGCGGGGGAGGGGGAGCGATGAAGATCTCCGTGGCGTCGGACCACGCGGGCTACGAGCTGAAGGAAGTTGTGAAGCGGCACCTCACGGCCGCCGGACACGAGGTCGTCGACTTCGGAACGAGCAGCACGGTGTCGACCGACTACCCCGACTACGCGACGCCCGCGGCACGCGCGGTGGCGAGCGGAGAGGTGGAGAGGGGAGTATTCGTTTGCGGGTCGGGTCAGGGCATGGTGATGACGGCCAACAAAGTGAGGGGAGTCCGCGCGGCGCTTGCCTGGCAGCCGGAGGTGGCGCGGCTCTCGCGTCAGCACAACGACGCAAACGTCCTCGCACTGCCCGCGCGGTTCACAGGTGCCGAACAAGCGCTGGAGATCGTCGACGCCTGGATGGACGCCGAGTTCGAAGGCGGCAGACATATTCCGAGAGTCGAGAAGATGATGAAGGCCGAGGAGGAGTAGTCATGGCAGATCTGAAAACGGTGGACCCGGAGATTTTCGATGCGATCGAGCAGGAAACGTATCGGGAGACGGACAAGCTGGAACTCATCGCGTCTGAGAATTTCACGAGTGGGGCCGTGCGGGAGGCTGTCGGGTCGGTCATGACCAACAAGTACGCGGAGGGTTACCCTTTCAGGCGCCGCAAGGACGGGACCATCAACTGGGAGGCCAACGGCCGCTACTACGGTGGATGCGAGCACGTCAACGTGGCCGAGCGGCTGGCCATCCACCGCGCGAAGGAGCTCTTTGGCGCCGAGCACGCCAACGTGCAGCCGCATTCGGGCAGCCAGGCCAACATGGCGGTCTACTTCGCGCTTCTCGATGTCGGCGACACCTACTTCGGACTGGAACTGTCGCACGGC
>JALGZG010000024.1 GCA_025782345.1 bacterium
GAGGTCGTCGGTCATCTCCTCATCGAGGCCGTCGGCCAGCTCGATCTGGATGCCGGCCGCGGTTGCGCCCGGCACATCGATGAGCGCGGCGGTATCGGCGATAAGACCGGTCTCCTCGCGGACAGAGTACACGTTGTCCTCGTTGGTGTCGACGAACGCGAGCAGAACGTATGGCCGCTCCGAGGCCGCAACGCCGACAAAACGGAACGTGCCGTCTGCGGCAGTCACGGTCGCGTACCTGCAGCTCCGGACGACTCCGCCGACCGTACTCACTGACCGCCGGCAGGCCCAGACCGTTGCCCCCGGGACGCCCTCTCCCATCATGCTGACCGCTCCGCTTATGACGCCAGTGTCCAGAGTCCCGCCGGTAGAGAACATCAGGACGAACGGCTCCTCAATGGCAACCCCATGGTGGTCCAGGGCGGATTCGGGGATACGAACAACGAACGTGGTCGAGTCCGGAAGCTCGGTGACCGGCCTGGCGACGAGCGCGGTGCCGTCCCAGCGCAGGTTCCTGAGCTTCACGGTCGGCTCGATCGAGAAGCCACGCTCGACGGAGAGGCGGTTCATCTCCTCGCTGAACACGATCGTGATCTTGGTATCGCGCCCGGTTCCGGTCGCGCCGTTCTCAGGCACCGTGGTTACTACCTTGGGTGGCGTGCTGTCCTCCGGGCCGCCGGGCGGCAGGCCGACACGGGCGCAACCTGAGGTGAACGCAAGCGCCAGAGCCAGCGCCGGCGCATATGCGCGGCCGCGACCCATTATCTGTTCCCCATTAGCTCTACCATTATGGCCTTCTGAATGTGCAGACGGTTCTCAGCCTGGTCGAACACGGCCGACCGGGGCCCGTCCATGACAGCGTCCGTTATCTCCTCGCCTCGATGCGCCGGCAGGCAGTGTAGCACTATCGCGTCATCCGACGCGTGCGACAGAAGCTCGTCGTTCACCTGGAACGGGCGGAACTGAGCATCTCGCTCCGCCTTCTCGTTCTCCTGCCCCATGCTGGTCCAGACGTCCGTGTAGACGACGTCGGCGCCTGTGACCGCCTCGATGGCGTCGTGCAGGAGGGAGACCCTGGCTCCCTTCGCACGGGCGGCCTGGAGCAGCTCCTCGTCCGGCTCGTAGCCCGACGGCCCGGAGATGCGGAGCTCGAACGACATGTTGCCGGCGGCGTTGACCCACGAGTTCGCGACGTTGTTGCCGTCGCCGACAAAGGCCACGACCATGCTGTCCAGGTCCTTGCCCCTCTCCCGGCAGGTGAGGATGTCGCCCATCACCTGGCAGGGGTGCGCCAGATCGGTCAGTCCGTTGATGACCGGAACGTCAGCCGCCTCTGCCAACTCGGTGCAGTTCGAGTGGGCGAACGTCCTGATCATGATTCCGTGCACGTAGCGCGACAGCACCTTGCCGATGTCGTAGGTCGACTCGCGCTGTCCCATTTTGATCTCGGCATCGGTGATGTACATGGGATGACCGCCGAGTTCCGACACGCCGACCTCGAAGCTCACCCTGGTTCTCAGAGACGGCTTGTGGAAGAGGAGTCCGACCGTCTTCCCCGCGAGGTCGTTGCTCCCCGTCCTGTCTCGCTTGAGTTCGGTCGCGAGGTCGAAGAGCTCCGTCATGCTGGTCCTGTCGATGTCGGCGATCGAGATGAAATCCCTCATGAAAACCCTCCGTGCGTGTCGCGGTCGTTTGCGGGCGCTCAGGCCCTGGGATGTGCCTTCTTGTACGCGTCCTTCAGACGCTCCGTCGTGACGTGTGTGTATATCTGCGTGCTGGAGAGGCTCGCGTGCCCGAGGAGTTCCTGCACGGCTCTGAGGTCAGCGCCCGCGTTGAGCATGTGCGTGGCGAAAGTGTGCCGAAGGACGTGCGGGCTCAGTGACCTCGCCTCGGACACCTGCGCGAGCTTCTTCGCAACGATCCGCTGAACGCTCCTGCCGGACAGGCGGGTTCCCCGCAGGTTCAGGAAGAGCGGGTCGTCCGCAGCGCCCCCTTCGCGCGCATCGAGATACCTCGTGATGCTCTCTCCGGCCGAACGCCCGAGCGGGACCACCCTCTGCTTCCGCCCTTTGCCGATCACTTTGACGAGACCTCCGTAGGCATCGATGTCTCGGAGCGAGAGCCCCACCAGTTCGGACAGGCGAATCCCAGTGCCGTACAGGAGCTCGAGGATCGCGCGGTCACGGAGTTCCGTGATCGTCGGTTCGGCGGGGCAGCTGAAGAGCAGATCGGTCTCTCTGCGCGTCAGGAACGAGGGAAGCCGCTTGGCCGGTTTCGGGGCCGTGAGTCCGAGTGTGGGATTCACGCGGACGGCCTTACGACCCGTGAGGTACTTCGCAAGCGAGCGCAGGGCAGCGAGGTTGCGCTGCACCGAGCGTCGCGCGTAACGTGACGACACCATCCAGGCTACGAAGCGGCGTACGGCCGCGGGCTCGAAGTCCGCGAGGCGCGGCTCATCGTCATGCGTAACCTCGGACAGGAAGTCGGCGAAGCGCGCGAGGTCTCTGCGATACGCGGCCACGGTGTGCGGCGAGAAGTTACGTCTCTCGAGGTCGGTGAGGAATCTCTCGACCGCCCGGCGAAAGAGGCGTCCGCTCTGCTTCTTCCTGCTGCCGGCTTTGCCGGCGCTGGCGTTCGCTACGACAGTCAATGTTCCACTCCGGAGGCGCCGCGGTCGGTACACCGACATGCCGCTCGGCGCGCTACTCAGACGTCGTCGGTCTCCCTCTCCGGCGACGTTCTCTCCCCGCACTCCAGACAGACGAGTTGCTTGCCGCGGCTCTTCGTGGTCTTCTCGACCATGAAGCTCGCCTGGCACGACGGGCACGTGACCGGCACCGGTTTGTCCCATATCGCGAAGCTGCACTCCGGGTACCTGGTGCAGCCGTAGAAGGTCCGTCCTCTCTTGCTGCGACGTTGGACCAGCGCGCCGTCGCACTTCTCCTGAGGGCAAGATACTCCCGTGGGCAGCGGCATGGTGGTCTTGCACTCGGGGTAGTTGGAGCAGCCGAGGAACTGGCCGAAGCGTCCGTGCTTGAGGAGCATCGGGGCGCCGCACTCCTGGCACTTGACATCGAACTCCTGGGGTTCCTCTCCCTCCACCGGTCTCGAGAACTTGCACTTGGGATAGGCGGAGCACGCGAGGAAGCGCCCGTTCCTGCCCCACTTCTCCACCATCACCGAGCCGCACTTCTCGCAGGGTATGTCCGTCTCCTTGATGAGCGACTGCTTGAGATCCTCGATCCGGCCCTCGACGTCATTCAGTCGGCTCTTGAACGGGCGGTAGAACTCTCCGACGACGTCCACCCACGCGTCTTCGCCGGATTCGACTCTGTCCAGGTCGCTCTCCATCTGGGCCGTGAAGTCCACGTTGAAGATGTCGGAGAAGACCTGTGCGAGAAGGTTCCACACGGTGCGGCCCAGCTCAGTTGGAGCGAACAGCCGCTTGTCGAGCGACACGTATTTCCGCTTCTTGAGCGTCTCAACGATGGTCGCGTAGGTGCTCGGGCGCCCTATGCCATTCGATTCGAGCGTCTTGATGAGTGTGGCCTCCGAGTAGCGGGCCGGCGGCTTCGTGAAACGCTGGTTCGCATCGATGGACCTGGTACCCAGGGCCTCGCCCTCCTTGAGAGCGGGAAGCTCCTTGACGTCGCTCCGGACGGCGGAGTAGGCGGACGTCCACCCGGGGAACGCGACCACGGATCCGGTTGCCTTGAAGCCGTGTCCTTCCGCCTCGATCATCAGGGTCGTGTTCTCGTAGACGGCCTGCGCCATCTGCGTGGCCACGAAGCGCCGCCATATCAGCTGGTAGAGCCTGAACTGATCGGTGGTGAGGTGAGGCTTGAGCGACTCCGGGGTGCGTGCTACCGAGGTCGGACGGATGGCCTCGTGCGCGTCCTGCGCTCCCTTCCTCGTCCTGTAGTGCCGCGGCTTCTCGGCTTGGTACTCTTTGCCGAAGGCCGACACGATGTGGTCCCTCGCCTCAGCGACGGCCTCGCCCGCCATACGAGTGGAGTCGGTTCTCATGTAGGTGATGAGGCCGACGTTCTCACCGGCGATGGAAAGGCCCTCGTAGAGCTGCTGCGCGACTGCCATGGTTCTCTTGGAGGTGAACCTCATCCTGTTGGCTGCCGCGCGCTGGAGTGTGCTGGTGATAAACGGAGGGAACGGGTTGACCTTCCGCGTCTTCTGCTTGAGGCCGGCGACGTGGAAGTCCTTGCCCGTGAGCCGCTCGACTATCCCGTGAGCCTGCTCTCCCTCAGTTATGCGCGCCTTCTTGCCGTCTATGCGCTCGAGCCTTCCATCGACCTCGTCGCCGTCCTTCGTGACGAAGACGGCGTCGATGGTCCAGTACTCCTCGGCCACGAACGCCTCGATCTCGTCCTCGCGCTCGCAGATGAGTCTGAGTGCTACCGACTGGACGCGTCCGGCCGACAGGCCGTAGTAGATCGTCTTCCAGAGCACCGGGCTCACCTCGTACCCGACGAGTCTGTCGAGCACGCGCCGCGCCTGCTGCGCGTCCACCTTGTCCATGTCGATCTGGCCGGGGTGCTCCATCGCGGACAGGATCGCTCGCTTGGTTATCTCGTTGAAGACGACGCGCCGCATCTTCTCCGCCGGGAGCTTGAGAAGCTGTGCGATGTGCCAGGCGATCGCCTCGCCTTCGCGGTCGAAGTCGGACGCCAGGTAGACCATGTCGGACTTGCCGGCAGCCTCCTTGAGCTCCTTGAGCACCTTTCCCTTGCCGCGGATGGTCACGTACGTCGGTTTGAAGCCGTTCTCAGTGTCTATGCCCAGCTTCTTCGGCAGGTCGCGCACGTGTCCGATCGAGGCCTTGACCGTGAACCCACGGCCCAGGATCCTGTTGATCGTCTTGGCTTTGGCCTTCGACTCGACTATGACCAGCGACTTACCCATTCACTCTCCTGCATTCGCCCGACTCTGAGCCCGCTTGAGATGTTCCGCGGGCCATCGGCGTCAGGCATCGCGCCCGCAGCACTTCTTGTATTTCTTCCCGCTACCGCAGGGGCATGGGTCGTTTCTCCCTACCTTCTTGCCCTTCTTGACCGGTTCTCTTCTCGCGCCCCTTCCGCCGTCGGCAGCCGTGGCCCCCGGGCGTGGGCCGGGCGGCAGCGGAAGACCCCCCGGTGACGGTTTCCCGGCGCTTCCAGGCGCGTCCGATCCGAACTGGGGCGCCGGCGTCGTCGACATCGGAGAAGGCGTCGTGGCGTGCGATGCCGCCCGGGCATCCGGGTGGTGTGCGCGTCCGTCGCTCACTGTCGACGTTGGCTGGGGTGGAGCTGTGATCTGCGCGCGGAAGAGCAACTGGGCCGACTCCTCCTGAATGGACTCGATCATGTTCATGAACAGATCGAAGGCCTCCGCCTTGTATTCGAGCAGCGGGTTCTTCTGCCCGTACGCCCGGAGACCGATGCCCTCCCTCAGTCGATCGAGCTCATAGAGGTGATCGCGCCAGTGCCTGTCGATGACCTGAAGCAGAACCAGGCGCTCGAGCCTGCGCATGAGCTCCGAAGTGAGTTGTTCTTCCCGGTGCTCGTACGCGAGCGTGGCGGCCTTGTTGAGGTTCTCCTTCAGCGCGTCCAGCGTGATGCCGGTGACGTCGGCCTTGGAGAAGTCGACATCGATGAGGAACACGCGCCTCATGGCCTCGTTGAGACCCTCGAAGTCCCATGCCTCCGAGATGTCGCTGGTGTCGGTGTGAGCGGTGATCATCCGATCGATGACGTCATCGAAGATCCCGCTGATCTCCTCTCTGAGGTCTCCCCCGGACAGGATGTTCAGACGCTGCGCGTAGATGACCCCGCGCTGCTGGTTCAGAACGTCGTCGTAATCGAGCAGGTGCTTCCTGATGTCGAAGTTGTGTGTCTCGACGCGCTTCTGGGCGCGCCCGATGGCCTTCGTGACCATCGGGTGCATGATGACCTCGCCCTCCTGGACCCCGAGGGTTGTCATGACTTTCGCGATACGCTCGGAACCGAACAGACGCATGAGCTCATCTTCGAGCGAGATGAAGAACTGCGACGCGCCGGGGTCGCCCTGCCGGCCGCTTCTGCCGCGGAGCTGGCGGTCGATGCGTCTCGAGTCGTGGCGCTCGGTCCCAATGATCCGGAGACCGCACGGCATGTCCTCAAGGCACTGTTTCGTGTAGTCCTCGTGGTCGTTCGGGCAGTTGGCGCAGTCCTTGGTCTCACACTTGAGGCAGCACTTCTCGCAGCGAAGCACCCCTTCGCCCAGCTTGATGTCGGTGCCTCGTCCCGCCATGTTCGTCGCGATGGTCACGGCGCCCGCCTGTCCGGCGTTCACCACGATCTCCGCCTCGCTCTGGTGATGCTTGGCGTTGAGAACGCTGTGCGGGATGCGCTTCCGCTTGAGAAGCCGCGAGATGATCTCGGAGACCTCGACCGACACCGTGCCGACCAGCAGAGGCTGCTTCCGTTCGTGTATCCGTTCAATTTCCTCGATGGCGGCGGCGAACTTCTCGCGCCGCGTCCTGAAGATAAGGTCGTCGTAGTCGCAACGTCGGAGCGGCTCGTTCGGGAGCTTGTCGTACATCCGGAAGTAGTTCTGGAGTGTGATGGTGGCGAGCGTCTGCGTCTCGCGCTCGATCTTGACGCCCTCTTTGGCCTCAACCGCCTGGTGAAGACCGTCGGACCAGCGGCGTCCCGCCATCAACCTGCCGGTGAACTCGTCGACTATCATCACCTTTCCGTCCTGGACCACGTAGTCGACGTTCTTCTCGAAGACCGAGTATGCTCTCAGGAGAGCGCCCACATTGTGGATACGCTCGCTCGTCTGCGCGTACGCCATGTGCAGAT
>JALGZG010000374.1 GCA_025782345.1 bacterium
CACGGGCGACTACGTCTGCGGATACAACTTGAACGGTGACTACCCGAACGGGATGTCCGAGGAGCATCTCACGACCGGTCCCATCGATTGCTCCGAGTTCGTGCTGACGCAGTTCAGCTTCTGGCGATGGCTGGGCGTGGAGGTACCGCGTTTCGACGAGGCCCAGGTCAGCATCAGCACGGACGGCGAGTACTGGACGACGGTGTGGGTGAACGAGTACGAGGTGACGGACCACGAGTGGACCCTGGTCGAACTCGACATCTCCGACGCCGCGGACGGCGAGGAGACGGTCTATCTCCGCTGGACGATGGGCGAGACGGACCTCACGGCTCGCTACTGCGGGTGGAACATCGACGACGTCGAGATCCTGGGCCACGATCTCATCCCGCCGGACATCGTCAGCAAGCTCCGGCTGAACCCGTCCTGGCCGAACCCGTTCCATGACGAGACCAGGATGGTCTTCGAGCTGCCGTCCGACGGCAGGGCGACCGTGTCCGTATACGATGTCGCGGGACGCCTGATCAGGACCCTGCCTGAGAGTCTTGGCTTCGCGGGCCGCCCCAACCTCAGAGTCTGGGACGGGACCGACACTGACGGCAACGACGTCCCGTCCGGCGTCTACTTCGTGCGGGTCACGGCGGGCGGCGAGTCGGCGACCGGGAAGGTCGTGCTTGTGAGATAGTTCCATCCCAAGCGTACCGCGGCGCCGTCGCGCTGCAGAATCGGCTGAAATAGAGAGGGGCCCGGATCTCGGTCCGGGCCCCTTCTGTCTTCGTCGTCTGTCTCTAGGCTCACCGCGTCACCGATACATGGCCTTGATGCGTCCCCAGCCCACGTTCTCGGTGGGGCTGCACGCGCGGCCCTCCATCCATACGTCGTCGATCATGATGCCTGCCGGACCGGCGAGGCTGGGTCCGCAGCCGTTGTCTGTGGTGGCCATGACCCATTGGAAGCCGGCCACGTCCACGAACTCACCGGGGCAGAACTGCCCGACATCGAAACCGATGTTGTAGGCCGTCCCGCACCATCCTGTCAGCCCCATGTCGCCCCAGTAGGAGCCGAGCCAGTAGTAGTTCGTGCCGTCGCACGTCCCGGAGTAGGCGCAGTAGTCGTTGTCGACGGTGGGGATTGCGAAGTGGGCCGCGAAGTGAACTGTGCACGAGACAGCGCAGGGAAGATCCACCACGGGCGAGTAGAGCGCGTTGTAGACGTTCGGGGGAACCAGGCCCGGTGGGATCGTAGCCGGGTCGCCGCACCACCAGCTGCGGGGATCGGAGAATGCCGGGTTCGGGTCGTCGATCAGATGCCAGTGGTCCCCGCCGCCGAGAACAGGTCCCGGTATGCACAGGCCGCCACTCTCCACGTCATCGTAGAAGTAGATGTATCCGCCGTAGTAGTCGAACACCTTGATGATGTCGCACATGAAAGCGCCACCCACGGAGAGGTACAGACCATCCTGGTCGGACCACGCGCCGTCCGAGAGGAACCGGAATCGCACGTTCACGGGATTGTCGCAGCCGACGAGGACGTAACCGTAGACGCCGATATCCCGCCAGGGCCGTACCCCGTCGTAGCCCCAATCCAGGTCCACAAACACGCCCTCGCGCTTGGCCTCCGGTAGGCAAACGTCAGGACCGGATAGGTCGCGATCGAGAGATCCAGCTCGGGAAGGAGCAGCCTGTCGTCCCAACCGTTGCCGTAGCCGCCGTCGGTGTCATAGTCGAACGTGCCGCACCACCAGGAGTACGTGCCTTCCCAGGCCATATAGGTGTCGACATGGAAGTGATACTGCAGGCAGGTCGTGAGATCGACGCTCCACCACTGGCTGACATCACCTTCCATGTCGTCGAACCAGAATACGGTGTTGTACCGCCCGGGCTCCCGGAGCTCTACTGCCGGCCTGGCCAGCTCGATCTTCGCGGCGGCCGTGCCGAGGCACAGAACCAGGACAGCCAGTGTGATGGTGGGTCTTCTCATCGTTCCCTCCTCCACCCGACGTGCAGGACCGGGTTCCGTGCGCCACCGCTCATCCCAGCTGCTGAGCCGCCATCGCACGCGAGAGAACCATCATAATCCCCCCGGAAACGACGTTGAAGGTCATGTGTGCCGCGACGGCCGGCACGAGGCTCCCGGTCTTCTCCCGGTAGTACCCGGCGACCAGTCCCGCCACGGTAGCCATCACGACGACCAGAACGACCATCGGCGCCGCCATCACCCGCATCAGACCGATATGCACGAGCCCGAACAGCACGGCCGCGATCGCGACCGGGAGGCTTATCCGGCACCGCCCGACCGTCCACGCGCGATCCGAGAGCGGAGAGAGAGAACCGAGGAGCAACCCCCTGAACAGCATCTCCTCGCTGGTGCTCGCGAGAAGCCACACCGACACGACGACCTTCACGAACGAACCGAGTCCCGACATCCCCATGCCTGCCCCTCGTGGCCCGAGAACCGACATTACGATCATGGTCGCAACGACGACCCCCAGGGAGATCGCCGCACTGACCCCCACCGCCCTCCCGACGTCTCTCCACGGGCTACCCTTGAGCCCGTAGGCACCCGGGTTCCGGCGCCCGAGCGCGAGCATCGCCACGAGTGAGCCCACGAGGAAGACCAGCTGAGTGATGTCGCTTCTGGTGAGCCACTCGGTCGCTTCGATAGCACTGCTCACGAACGGGAGTGACGGAATGACCTCCGCGGCGAGAACGAAGATGACCGCAACGAGGATGAGTCCGAGGACGGACTGTGCGCGGGTGTTCATGTGAACCTCCTCTCCTGCCGGTTCCCAGGCGCGGATCGGGAAAGGGAGGGGATCTACGGCGAGAGCATTCGCCAGGCGTTCTCGAAGAGCCCCGCCCCCACCGCGTCGATGTCGATCGTGTGATCCATATGGCTCAGCAGTGACACACCCTCGATGACGGCGTGAAGCTCGAGGGCCGCGACCTCGCAGTCGATGTCGCCCCGGATCTCGCCGCTCTTCTGTGCGGCACGGATGCGCTCGGAGACGAGCCGCCGCGTTTCGACGAAGCCCTCCTCGATTCTCCTCCGAATGACCGGGTCTCTCCTGCTCGCCGTCAGGAACAGCTCGGTGAAGCTGTACGGTCTGCCGCCCGTGTCCTTCTCAAGCAGGATGTTCGCCACATCTCTGAACCGCCCGATCGATGTCAGCATGGCCCTCATCAGGTCCTCGAGGGTCCGGCACGGGCGCAGCCTGGCGGCGCTCCACTCCTTCATTCCGTCGAAGAACAGGGTCAGAACCTCATGGAAGAGGGCGTCTTTGCTCTCGTAGTGGTGGTAGATCGCGGGCTTCGTCAGACCAACTTCATCGGCGATGTCGTTGAGCGAGGTGTTCTCGTAGCCCTTGAGAAGGAAGAGCTCAAGTGCAGCCCTCGCGATGTCCTGCCTGGTTCCCATGGCACTACCTCCCGTGTGCGTGGGGGCCCGCTGTGGTCGGCCCGCTGTCGCGGCCCGCTGCGAGCGCCCAGTGTTCTGCCGGTGCGCCACCCGCGATGCTCTTGTGGTTCCTTACTTACCGGTCGGTAAGCGAATATACCAGCATGCTCCCCCGCGCGTCAAGCACGTTTCTGGAGGCTCTAGAGTGTGTCCGGGGCTGTTTTGGGGCTCCTGGGAGCCGGCCGGCTGAGGCGGGCGCTCGTTCTGAGGGGAACTGGTGTGGGCTCAAAGAGAAGGGGCGGGCACTTGGCCCACCCCTCTCTTCGCCCAAGGACTGTTGTGCGCCGAAGCGCGTTGAGGCAAAGCCTACTTGTCCTCGGGTCGTATCCCCATCCCACTTCTGTCCGGATACCTGGGCTTC
>JALGZG010000331.1 GCA_025782345.1 bacterium
CTTGACGACGCCCGGTCCCCCCGTGACCACCAGAAGGCGGATATCGGGATGCGCCATGAGAGCCTGCGCCGTCTCGATCGATGGCGAGTTCACTGTCAGGAGGAGCGCCCGCGGACCCCCGGCCGTAGCTACTGCGCGGTTGAGAATGTCAATACACGTCAGCGAGACCGCCCGGGCGCTCGGATGTGGATTGAACACGACTACGTTGCCGCCCGCCACCATGCTGATGGCATTGCAGATGATGGTCTCTGTCGGGTTAGTAGAGGGTGTGATGCAGCCGATGACACCATACGGGGCGCGCTCGACGATCGTTAGCCCGTGGTCACCCGAGTACGCGACCGGCCTGAGGTCTTCCATGCCGGGCGTGCTCGTCGCCACCAGGCGGTTCTTGCGCACCTTGTCCTCGAATCGACCGAGGCCGGTCTCGTCCACGGCCATCTTCGAGAGGAGGTCGAGGTTGGAGAGCACCGCCCGTCTCATCGACGCAATCACTGTCGGTGTCCTCGAGGATGCCTCTGCCGTCGAACGCCGGAGGAGGCGCGGGAGCCGTAACCCCCACTCCCTGAGCCTTGAGCTCGCCGACCACCTGGTCGACGATCGCCGCGATTTCCGCTTGTTCGTTAGCCATCGACGCGTCCCCGATACAGCACAGCGACCCCTAGAGAGACAGAAGTTCCGCGCCCTCAGGCTGGTCGGACCTCCTCCCCATCCGGGATCGCCGCAATGAGGCTACTTGGTGTAGATTACCTCGCCCCCGATCTCGATCGAGTCGACGATCGCCATGATGACCGCGTCGGCCGGCCGGTCCTCAGTGAGTGTCGTCTGTCTCGCGGAACTCCCGCTCGCGTACAGCACGACCTCACCCGTCCCCGCGCCGACCGCATCGACAGCCACGACAAACGTCCCGGTCTCGCTTCCTTCCGGGTCCGTCTGTCTAACGACGAGTAGCTTCGTACCTACCAGCTTCTCGTCCTTTCGGGTCGAGACGACCGTCCCGACGACTCTACCGAGATTCATGCTACTTGGCCTTCGCCCGCGCCGTCTTGCCGATCGGCAGCACG
This sequence comes from bacterium, assembly GCA_025782345.1. GTDB lineage: Bacteria > Joyebacterota > Joyebacteria > Joyebacterales > Joyebacteraceae > JALGZG01. Next base: position 1,062 of record JALGZG010000331.1, read on the forward strand.
TCCTCGAGGCTCAGATGAGGCTGCGGGCTGCCACGTCCCCTCGTACGATAGCGGCGACGTAGCCTCCGCCCACCTTTTCGTAGTGCACCAGCGTGACCTTCGCGGCCTTGACCATGGCGTCGGATGCCTCGACCATGCCAATGAAGCCGCGCGTTTCGATCATACCAAGGGCCTCGCCCATCGCTTCCTCCTGTGACCGAGTTCAGTTGTCCGTCACAGCGCCTTCCTGCAGCATCGTCTGTGAAGCAACCCTGATGGAATCACCTACGGTTTGAGCAATACGTCTTCCAGCATCTCGTGAGGCGCCGGTATCACATGATACGATACCAGCTCGCCTACCTTCTGCGCGGCCTCCGCACCCGCCGCCACCGCCGCCTTGACCGCGCCGACGTCGCCTCTCACCAGCGTCGTCACGTAGCCCCCGCCTATCTTCTCGTATTTCGTCAGCGTGACGTTCGCCGTCTTCACCATCGCGTCGGTGGCTTCGATAAGCCCGATGACGCCCTTCGTCTCGATCATCCCAAGTGCAAGGCCTGACAAGTGTCACACCTCCCTCAAGTGCTGGACCCCGTGAGATCAGCGGAGGATCTTCACGGTCATCGGCAGCCGCACTCCTGCGGCGTTGGCATCGTCAGTGTCCAGGTGCAGTTCGAGCGCCGCGTTCTTCCCTACGCGCACCAGCACGTTCTCGAAAACCAATGCTCGGTCACCTGTGAAACGTATACGAACACGATCGCCGTCAACAACTCCATACTCTCGTGCGTCACGCTCGGCCATGTGGAGGTGGCGTGTCGCCATTATGGCGCTCGCCTTGAGATGCACCGATCCGCACGGGCCCGCGACCGTGACGCTCTCGCTGTCGATCAGGTCGCCCGACCGCCGGACGGGCGGGTCAATACCGAGGCGGATCGCGTCGGTGCCGGAGAGCTCGACCTGCGTGTAGGACCGCAGGGGCCCGAGAACACGTACGCACTCCAGAGTCTTCATCGAGCGTCCCACGACAGTCACGGTCTGCTCCGAGGCGAACTCGCCCGGCTGCCCGAGGTCGCGAAGCTTGGTCAGCTGGAACCCCTCTCCGAACAGTCGGTCCAGAACGCTCCTCGCGACGTGGATGTGACGTCCGGAAACGGCCACCGGGATGCCCGTGGGCGTCCCTCCGTCCCTGGCTCCTGTCCGGCCGGTTCCCGGCCCGAGGCCGCGGCCCCACTCGGCGCGACGTTCCGCGGTTCGCCTGACGCGGTCCCGGCTTCTCCGGACTCGCGCGTGCCGGTCTCGCCTCCTCCGGATTCGCGTGTGCCGGTCTCGTTCCCCTTGAGCCTTCGGATGACCTCAGAGGCCAGCCTTTCGACATCGTCCATCTGGCGTCCTCGCTCGGCTCAGAGGCAAGCACATATCAGGTACCGAATGCCGCAACTCCACACGCGAGCGCCGCTTCCGTCCCAAGATGAGGGCGAGTCTAGCACCGGGGCCAAAAACTGTCAACGGAAACGCAACCAGCTCCTGGAGGTGTTCTGGCTGCAGGAGGCCGCTGCCCGCGCGGTGTGTGACACCGTGTGAGGTGTGACCGGCAGGCGCCCGCTCTGGTCAAAGCAGGCACACTCAGCGGTTCGAGGGTGTTCGCGGGGGGCAGTTGCGGCGAACTGCGGAAAGGAGGTACAGTAAAGCGTCCCCCGCATACATGCCGTGCAATCAGGTTCGGTTCGACTCATTCTCTGGGTATGGGGATCAGCCCACGACCTGGTGACTGCTCACGAGCATGGCAGGGGACGCATGTCCCTATTCAGCTGTCTGCCGTGTGTAAGAGCAGGAAATGTGCCCGGAACCCGAGAGGCCATCGTGGCGGCCTCAGAAGCGTCCTGTGGGCCTTGTAGGGTGGACTCCTGAGTCATTGGCGGAGTGGTTGATCCCGAGGGGGGGGGCGTGTGGAAGCGTGCGAGGTACGCACAGATTCTCGCAGTTTGCAAGAAGCTGGCGCTTGGCATCGGGTCCGGTCCTGACCTCGTCAGCTGAGGTCACTACCTGTGACCAGGCGGAGTCCGCGGCGGTACTGGCAGGCGATGAGATAGACCATCACGTCCCGAGACAGGCCGCGGAGCCACGACCGCCTTGACGAGCGTGTAGAAGAGCCTGTTGGTGGCAAGCGCGACCACCAGCTTGCGGAACCTGAGGCCGGCGGCGTCTCCCGGCGCGGGCGGCAGCAGGACGTCCGCGGAGAGTTCGTGCGCCCGGTGGGGGTGCTTCGCGAGAAGATGCAGCAGCGGGCGCGCGGTGTCCATGCGCTTCGCGAGCACATCGTCGAGCGTCTGGACGTGCAGGTGGTATGCGACGGCCTCGGCGCAGTACATGAACCTCAGTCCCGCATCGTCCTCCAGACGAAAGGCCAGCTCGGTGTCCTCGAAGCCGTAGCGTCTGAACGTCTCGTCGAACAACCCGACGTCCAGGAGATGGCGCCGCTCGACGGATGCGTTGTTCGTGACGAAGTACCGAGCCGGAGACACGGAACCCGGGGAAAGCCGGTGCACCCCCATCTCGTCGAGATATGAGAAGACGGTCGCACGCCCGAGCTCTGGAGCCGTAACGGCGCTGCCGATAGCCACGACGCCGGAGTGTGCCTCGTGAAAGCGGACGTGCCGCTCTATGAGGTCGGGTTCACAGCGCATGTCATCGTCCACGAACACGGCGAGGTCGCCCGTCGCGGCGCGGACAGCGGTGTTCCTCGCCGCGGCCCTCCCCTTGTTGACCTCGTGCCTGATCGGGACAAGCGTGTAGGGCGTCTCGAGCGACTGGAGATGCTGGAAGGTCCCGTCGTCGGAGCAGTCGTCGACTACGACCACCTCGATACTCTCCGCGGGGTAGGTCTGCAGTCCGAGCGAAACCAACGTCGGTTCGAGGAACTCCCGCTTGCAGAAGGTCGGGATGATGACGCTAACGGATCTCGCGGGCTCCACCAGGGTTCCTCCAGCGCTCGACGAGCTCCAGGCAGAGCTCTTCCATTCTCCCCATGTGGGTCTCGTGGTCAGCGCGATCCCTGACGAGCCCTGCGCTGAGCTTTCCGAACTCCTTCCTGCGCTCGGGGGAATCCAAGAGCTGCAGGATGGCACCCTCGAGGGCAGGCAGGTCACGCGGGCTCACGACGAGGCCGTTCTTCCCGTCAGTGACCCACTCGAGCGCGGAATCCAGACTGGACACCACCACCGGAGTGCCGCACGCCATGGCCTCCAGCAGCGACACGGCGGTCGCGTCGACCGACGGCACGCTGAGGAACGCATCGGACGTCACGAGGTACGCCGGGAGCTCCTCGTGCGGGATCTTACCCACGAAGTGCGCTCTCTCGTCGATGGACAGCTGCCCGGCCAGCTTCCTGAACTCCGTGTCGTCGCCCTCGTTGCCGGCGATGATGAAATGCGTGTCCGGGCGCTTCTCAAGGATCCCGGGGATAGCGCGCACGATGACGTCGATGTTGTAGTAGGGCTGCGTGAAGCTCCTTATGCTGATGACCACCGGTGAGTCGGCGGGGATGCCCAGCTGCGCCCGCACGTCCGAGGGCGCGTCCGGCCTGAAGGCGGTCAGGTCGACGCCCCACTGGATGACGTGGCACGCGCTCCTGGCGGCGCCCATGCTGACGGCCCGCTCCAGGATGTCCTCTGAGTCCCCCGTCACGAGGTCGGCGCGTCTCAGGGCCATGCGCGCCAGCCGGCCCTTCAGGAACGACGTCTGAGGTGTGAGATAGACGTCGTCGCCCCAGACCGTCAGGACGTTGGGGTGAAACCCCGAGAAGGCGCCCCAGTAGCCGTACCCCGTGAGGAAGTGGGTGTGCAGGAGGTCAGGACGCACCTCCGCGAGGATCCTCTTCACCTTGCGGAGCGCCACGGCGTAGTGCAGGGGCTTGAAGGGGATGCCAGTTCGGATGTCGTACAGCTTCACGCCCTCGATCGGGACAGGCTGCACCGTCATCAGGTGGACCTCGTGCCCACGATTCACGAACGAGCGAAGCCAGCGCTCGGTGTGTATGTGCCCGCCTATCGAGAGGTACGCGATTCGCATGCTGTCAGCTCCACATCGATCGTTCCGAGGGCCGCCCTGCGGTGCCGTCGCGGCCCGCCCGCGGAGGCTCCGTCCGAGCGCCGCATCCGGCCACACCGGCGCGGCACAACCTACGTGACCAGGTCGAGACCCGTGTCCATTCGGGATTCCATGAGCTTGCTGTGGCGGCGCAGGTAGCCTGCGGCCACCCACACGAAGAGCCAGACGACAGGTATCAGCTTGAAGCCGTGGTTGACGACGTGCTCGAGCGCGCTCCAGGCCTGCCACGCCTCCGCGGGGTGTGCGCCCGGGACGTCGTAGAGAACGAAGAGGGTCGGAAGAGCGGCAAGCGCGTAAATGAACCACAGTACGCGCGCCCGCGTCCTCGCGTAGAGGAGCACGAACACGGGTATCAAGAGGACGTAGTGGTACTCCCACACCTCTCTGAACACGAAGAAGTACACGAGGGTCCAGAGTGCGAAGGACTCGAGGAAATCAAAGGGCTTCCTCCGGAAGGTAACCCACAGGCTCGTGAGGACAGGCACACCCATGACCAAGCCCACGCCCAGACGCGTGAGCGACAACCTTATGGGACCCAGATGACCGAGCGCCTGCGACGCCAGCGGGAAGAAGCGCTGCTTCAGAACCATGAAGAACGCGACGCCGCCCATGTTCCCGGCATATGGGTCCAGGTTGAGGCTGAAGTTGTCGTTGCTGAACTGACCGGTTCCGTGGCTCCGGAGCAGGAAGTAGGGAACGGTGGTAACGAGAAGCAGCAGCACGGCCATGGCGATGGTCCGGTACTTCCGCAACCTGACCAGAATGGGAACATACAGCACCGTCAGATGCTTGATGACCACGCTCGCCCACCACCAACCGTCGGACGCAAGCGCCCTCCCCCGGAGGTGCATCACGGCGAAAGCGAACGACATCGCTGCCATCGCAAACGTGAGCTGACCCATGTACTGCTCGATGTAGAACGGCGTGTACATGAGCCACATTGCGGCAAGGTAGGCGAACAGACTGGAGTCCCGAGTGATGCGGCGCGTGCCCCAGATACAGAGCCCGAGGACGAGCTCGATGATGGCGACCCAGATCCAGTAAGCGACCGCAGGCGGGACGGCGTTGGCCGCGACCCCGATCGTGTACGCCACGAAGGGAAGGTAGCGGTAGAAATACGCGTACGGGACGACGCGGTCGGGATCATCCATGGGTCTCGTGTAGATGCTCTCGTTGTCCAGCACGTAACGCCCGGCCTGGTAGAAGGCGTAGAAGTCGCTTCCCTGCCCCTCGCCCAGGTTGTGCATCCCCTCTGGAAAAAGAGGGTTCAGAAAATGACCCGGGGCGATGAGGGACGCCAGGAACACGACGTGGATCGCGATGGCCACGAGCAGGACTATCCTGGCAGAAGGTGTCATGTGAGCTCTCCCCCGCTCTTCGTCCTGCGACCCGCGGCCGTCTTCAGGCCGCGATACCACGCTTTCTCCAGCACGAACCTCCGGACCGGGACGTCCGTCGTCCCGAAGGACGCTTTGAAGGCCCTCACTCCCTCGATGCCGCCGCTCGACCCGAGGTCGTACGTGTGGTGCCCGTCACGCACGGCTTGCTCGATCGTGTTGGCGTGCAGGAGGTTGTTGGGCGCGAGTGACTTGGCGGCGTTGGTCGACACGTTGCCCCAGTTCATCACCGTGCCGTGAAGGGCGAAGTTGAGGTCGCCCGCCAGCACATTGCCCTCGTGAACGGCGAGCCACATCTGCACGACGTTCCGGTCGAGGGCGGACAGGGCGCTGAAGAACTCCGGTCCCGGCCGCGGTCCGATCGCCCAGTCCCTGCTGCACTCCTCGAGAACACGATGGTAGGCGAGGAAGTCCGTCTCGGACTCCGCACGCCTGATGGTCACTCCCGCCTTCACGGCCTTCCGCATCTTGTTGCGCGCGGACGGCTTGAACCGCCTCTCGAGTTCCTCGTAGCCCGCGGAGAGAGAAACCACTTGCACGGTGTCGTCGATACGGCGGAAGCCGGGCAGGTCGGATCCCTGGATTCGACCAGAGCGGTCGACGACCTGCGCCAACCCCACTCGCAGCGACGCCGCGGCCCCCGCGAACTCCGCGAGCAACGCACACGCGGTGTCCGCGGACGCAGCGGCGCCCAGCACCGGGCCTCCAAAGGTGCCGAAGGCCATGGACTCCAGCGTCCTTGCCCCTAGCCTCGAGCGGCCGAGCACTGGCATCACGGCAATCAGCCGGTCACCCTTGCGCGCGGCGACGTGCGACGACTCGAACCCGGGCAGGGCCGAGGTCAGGACGTCGGACCACTCCGGCGTGTGGAAGAACGTAGCGGCCTCGTCTTCAGCGACGAGGCGGCTCCACTCCCCTGGATTGACGTCGGCTGACAACTCGATGTCCAGCTTGAACCACCTCTTCAGAGCTGTGCCTCGCAGTACTGCCTGGGAGCTACCGCGGGCGGTCCCAAATGGTGCTACCTCCTGTAGTAGTCGACGAGCTTACACACGGCCTCGATCACATCGTTCACATCACCGTCGCTCATGGACGGGTAGATGGGCAGGGACACCGCGCGCTCGAAGAACTCCTCCGTCACCGGGAAACTGCCGCGTCCGTAGTCGAGCCGCTTGCCGTAGTAGCCATGGTAGTGGACCGGGATGAAGTGAACGCTGGTTCCTATACCCTCATCCCTCAGGTTCTTGATGAACGAGTCGCGGTCGATCTTGAGCAGGTCAGGCTCAAGCTGGATCGGGTACAGGTGCCACGCGTGCTTGCACGAGCCGCAGGGCGCCGGCACACTGATCGCATCCTTGGGCCGAAGTCCGCTGTCAAATGCCCGCGCGATCTCCTCGCGTCTCTCCCTGAACTCGTTGACCTTCTCCATCTGGTGTATGCCAAGGGCAGCCTCGATATCGGTCATGTTGTACTTGTAGCCGGGTTCTTGAACTTCGTAGAACCACGACCCCCGCTCCGAATAGCGGTTCCACGCGCTGCCGGTCATTCCGTGGAGGCTCAACACGGTGACCCGCTCGATCAGGTCGGCATTCGGCGAGGTCAGGCTTCCACCCTCTCCGGTGGTGATGCCCTTTGTCACATAGAAGCTGAAAGACGTGGCGTCCGCGACCGATCCGACCTTACGTCCACCGTAGTCCGCCCCCATCGCGTGGGCGGCATCACCGAGGACCGGGATGCCTCGGGATCGCGCAACCTCCATGATCCCGTCGATGTCAACGGGCCTTCCCCCGAAATGCACCGGAACGACGAGCTTCGTGCGTTCCGTGATGGCGGCGGCCACGGTCTCGGGCGTGACGTTCAGGGTGTCCGGGTCCACGTCGACCAGCACGGGAGTCGCACCCAGGTGGATCGCGCAATTCGGCCCCGCGATGAAGTTGAGCGCCGGGAGAATGACCTCGTCTCCTTGCCCCACTCCCAGTACTCTCATGCCGAGGTGCAGGCCGGCCGTGCACGAGCTCAGGGCAGCCGCGCGCTCGACGCCGATATAGACCGCGACCATTTCCGCGAACCTCTTCGTTTTCGGACCGACGGTCAGCCATCCGGACCTCAGGGTATCGACAACCTCCTCGATCTCTTTCTCGCCGATCGAAGGAAGGGCGAAAGGCAGAAAGTCCTCCCTGACGGGTTGGCCGCCCTCAACCGCTGGTAGTGCTCTCTTCTTCATCTCCCTCCTCCGCTGACATGTCTTCGAACAACCCCCTGAGTGCCCTGACAACGCCTTCACGGTCGCCGCGCGCGGCCAGCTCCTCGAGCAAGTCTGACGTGGACGCGATCTGCGCCGGCGGCGGCGATCCACCGGATTTCAGGACCAGAATCTTGTCGTACTCGGTCCTCGACAGTGTCTCCGCGGAGGACCAGAGCTGCTCGTGCAGCTTCTCGCCGGGGCGGAGACCACAGTACTCTATAGCTATATCCGTGCCGGGTTCAAGGCCAGAGAGCCTGATGACGTGTTCCGCGAGCTCGGATATCCGGATGGGGTCCCCCATGTCCAGCACGAAGATCTCGCCCCCCGCGCCGGCGAAGCCGGCTTCGAGGACCAGCATCGCGGCCTCATGAATGGTCATGAAGTAGCGCGTGACGTCCGGGTGCGTGACCGTAACGGGCCCACCGAGCCGCACCTGCTGCTGGAACATGGGTACTACACTGCCGCGACTGCCCAGCACGTTGCCAAAGCGGACGGCAATCAGCTTAGTGCGGCATCCCTCTGCCGTCTTCCTCAGCATCGTCAGCTCGGCGAGGCGTTTCGATGCGCCCATCACACCCCTGGGGCGCACGGCCTTGTCGGTCGAGAGCATCACCAACCGGTCGACCCCGTGCCTGGCGGCGGCCTCGATCAACCTGCGTGTGCCGGTGACGTTGTTCTTGATGGCCTCGTCCGGGTAGAACTCCATGAGATGGACGTGTTTGTGCGCCGCCGCATGGAACACCACGTGGGGACGGTATTCGGCGAAGACGCTCTCCAGCGCCACCTCGTCCGCGACGCTCCCGATGACCGGAACCCTGTTGACGTCCGGGTGATCCATGGCGAGTTCTCTGTCGATCTCGTAGACGCTGTTCTCGCCCCGCCCCATCAACAGTATGGTCGAGGGTCTGAACCCTGCGACGAGCCTGGCCAGTTCCGAACCGATAGAGCCGCCCGCGCCGGTGATGAGAACCACTCGACCCTGAATGTACGCGGTCATCTTCTCCACGTCGAGAGTGACCGTCTCGCGTCCCAGCAGGTCCTCGAGCTTGAGCTCCCGGATCTGGTTGATCTCGACGTCCCCGAGGATTATCTCCCAGACACCCGGGACGATCTTGAACGAGCGCCCGGTCTCCTCGCACAGTCGGACCACCTCGCGGATGGTGCGGCCCGATGCGGAGGGTATTGCGATGACGACTTCCTGAATATCGAGTTCGGCAGCGACGACGCTCAGGTCCGCTATGGTGCCGAGCACCGGAGCGCCGGCGATGGTCTGCCCCAGCTTCGCTGGATCGTCATCAAGGAACCCCGCGACGACGTAGCCGTGCTCGGGCCGTCTGGCCATTTCGGTCGCGGCCATGCTCCCTGCGGACCCGGCGCCGACCACCAGCGTGCGCACTCTCTTTCCCTGCTTGGTCATCGTCTACCTTATGATGGCTACCTTCGTGAAAGCCAGTTCGCCCGTGGGCATCTTTACCCTGATCACGTAGACACCGCTGGGTACCTCGTTCAGGTCGCTGTCCAGCGAATCCCAGATGTACGGCTCTCGCGTCGCCGGCAGTTTCCGGACGCTCTGCCCCGTGATATCGAATACCTCGACGGTGGAACCCTCCGGTGCACCCTGGATCTTGATCGACTCCGTCGACTCCCCTTCCTTCCAGGGATTCGGGTACGCGAAAACGTCGCTGTCGGGCCCGAATCCGGACTCGAGCATGTTCAGGAACGTCTTCTCCGTGCTCAGCTCCTCGGTGACCGCCCACACGGCGCCGTCGGTCCGGTCGACCGCGATCAGCTGGACAAGCTCGTCCCTCAGTCCGTCGCCCGTTGTGTAGAACCTGGCCAACTCGCCGCTCGAATAGAACATCGCGACGCCCTCATCGGTCGCGGCCCACACGTGGCCCTGCGCGTCCTCGGCAAGGTCCGTGACCTTGTCCGCGCCCAGGTCGCTGATCACGGTCCACGTCTCGCCGGCCGCGTCGAAGACGGCAATCCCGTTGTTGGCGCCCAGCCACACGCGTCCGTCACTCGCCGCGAGCACGCAGTGGATCACGTCACTCGGCAGGCCTTCCGTGAGCCCGTAGTGCACGATCGTGTCATCCTCGTACGTGTAGTAGTCTCCGAAGTCCCAGATATCAACTCCGTGCAGGTAGTAGACGATCCAGAGCCTGCCCAAGTTGTCGATCGCCAACTCCCTGACGTCCCTCGCGAAGAAGCCCGCGAGCTCGTCGTCCACGTCGTAGGTGAGCCACTCGTCGTCGGTGGTCGTGGATGGGTCACCCTCGATGAGGAGTTCGAGGATGTTATCCTGATTGGCGTTCTCGTCTCTGATCCCGAACCACATGTTGCCGTTCTCATCCTGGGCCATGGAGAACACGCGTGCGCTCACGAGTTCACTGCCCTGGCTGTAGTACGTCCACGTATCGTCGCTCTTGTCCGTGAACGTCCCACCGTCGTTGAGACGGTCGACGGTCTGTGTGCCGTCCTTGGAGGTCCACTTGTCTCCGTCGGAATCAACCATGACAGTGTTGCGCCAGCTGTTGCTTCGCAACCCCCCATCGGCTGTCGTGTGCAGGATCCACGTCGACCCGTCGTACGCCAGCAGCCCGTCACCCTCCGTGGAAAACCAGACCACACCGCCGTCCATCGCGATGTCGGTGACCTTCGGATTCCCCGCGCTCGGTCCGTCCGGCAGCGGCACTTCCTGCCACTCCTGGGCCCCCGCCGCGAACGGAAGCGTCAGTGCGGCGACCAGTCCCAGCAGCAATGGTAATCTCATGGTTGGCTGCTCCTTCACGCGAAACCCGGACAGAGCTCATCAGCCTCGATGGTCGGTGGACCCGTCCGGTGAACCGGGTTCGACCGACACATCGGCCCACCCCAGAAGACACTGCATGAACCACCTCGTCAAGATCTTGGTGTCCCCTCCAAGCGACCAGTCCTGCACGTAGTAGGCGTCGAGCGCCTCGAGTTCGTCCGCGGAGCTCTTCCCCTCTGCCGCGGACACCCGGGCAAGACCGGTGATCCCTGGCCTTGCATCGAATCGCAGTCGTCCCCTCAGACTCAGAGTCGCAGGATCCACCGGAGCAACCGCCTGAGGACCGACGAAGCTCATCTCACCCTTGAGCACGTTGATGACCGACGGGAAGACCGAAAACCCGTGACGAAGCGTGAACCTCCTGAGCCCGGACGGCTCGTCGGTGTGGTTGAGGACGTGCATACTGAACGTGTTTCCGCCCAGGCCCGCCCGTCGGACTGACGAGAGGGGTCCCGTTCTTCTGCCGACCAGGGTCGCGGCGGACGTGACGGCGAGAAGCGGCGCCCAGGCGACAATGAGAAGGGCAGCCCCCACGGCGTCGAGCGCACGTTTGATTCCGGCGCCCGCTCTCAGGAGCGCTTCCCGCTCGAACGCGACAACGGGAAGGTCAAGAAACTCCTCGACCTTGGCTCGCTGCGTCAGGATGCTGGTCAGCCCGGACACCATCTTGACGTCGACAGCGCTTCTTCTCGCCTTGAGTAGGAAGTCGGCGATCTTGTCGTGAGAGACCCGCGGGTCCGCGAATATCACCTCCCCGATCCGGTACTTCTCGATGAGCTCGGGCAGGTCCTCCAGGCGTCCGATGACCGCGAAGCCCGGCGGTCGCTCCCCCTCGTCGGTCGCAACGAGCCCCGCCAGGTCATAGCCCAGCGCCGAGTGCGCCAGCAGCCTCTCCGCCACTCTGAGGGAGGTCTCGCCCGTGCCGACCACGGCGGTCCTCGTCAGGTCGAATCGCCCGGCGCGCACCAGCTCATGGAGCTTCCTGAGCCCGATCCGCAGGGCGACCGTCAACACAACGGCCAGCACGCAGAACGCGCCGACCAGCACACGGGAATAGACAGTGAGCGATGTGAGAAAGGTGCTCGCCATCAGAATGAGCGCGGCGACGACCGTCGCCCTGAAGACCCTCAGGGTCACGTCCGACGCCCTCTCCCGTTCGACTGAGCTTCGGTACAGCCCGAAGAACGCGTACGAGAACACGAATACGAGATTGGCGAAGGCCAGGAACGTCCCGTAGACGGAGATCCCGAACATCGGCTTCTCGAGGAGCCCCTGCAGGCTGGACCTCACGACGTACGCGAGGCCGAAGCCGCCGTTGATGGCGACGAGGTCGCTTACCAGAAGGACCGAGTTGATGAGAACGCGGCGGTACTTCTTCAATCCGTAGATCGCCTTCCCCCACTTCTCGTAGAAGTGGATCATCGATAGCCCATGCGCGATGAGCTGCTTGGAGAGCCCCGGCCGGGCGCTCTCCCGCGCGTGGCGGTGCCGCATAACGGAGTCGGCGACGTACCAGACCTTCCAGCCGCTCTGCCAGACCCTGTAGCACCAGTCGACGTCTTCGAAGTACAGGAAGAAGCGCTCGTCCATTCCCCCGAAGTCCGCGAGCGCCGTCCTCCGCACGATCATGCACGCCCCGAGGATCCAGTCCACCTCTCTCGACTCCTCGTGGTCGAAGTCGAGCATCAGGTAGTTCGAGATCGTGCGGCCGTTCTTCAGGAGCTTCCCGAGCGGCGTCCGTCGAAGCACGAGCGTCCAGAATGTATAGAAGCGCCTGCACGAGTGCTGTAAAGACCCGTCGACGTTCAGCAGCTTCGACCCGGCGATTGCGACGTCCGCGTGCGCATCCATGAACGAAACGAGTCGGTCTACCGCGTTCGGGAGCACCACGATGTCAGGGTTGAGCACCAGGACGTAGCGTGCCCTTGCCTCGGCGATGCCCTGATTGACCGCCGTCGAATACCCGAGGTTCCTGCCGTTGGCTACCAGACGAACCTCGGGATGTTCCCGCTTCAGGAACTCCACGGTCCCGTCCGCGGAGGCGTTGTCAACGACCACGATCTCAACACGCGCGCAGACGTCCGTGTCGCGCACCGACACCAGGCACTCGCCCAGCTCCGGCAGGCTGTTGTAACCGACGATGACAATCGAGAGATCGGGCTCAGGAGACAAGCTCACGGCCTCTTGAGGATTCTCTCGATTCTCAGGCGCCAGACCAACCACATCGCCTCCCATACGATCCGTCTGGACATCTTCGACGTGCCGGAGTGACGGTCCACAAACACGATGGGGATCTCGACCATCGAGAACCCCTTTCTCCAGCTCCTGAAGTTCACCTCGATCTGGAACGAGTACCCGTCGGACCTGATGGTCTCCAGCTCTATCTTGCCCAGGACCTTCCGGTGGAAGCACTTGAAGCCACCCGTGGAGTCCCGAAGCGGTAGCCCCGTGACGATGTGCGTGTACACATTGGCGAAGTAGCTCAGACACAGCCGCCGGAGCGGCCAGTTGACCACATTGGCGCCGGTGATGTACCGCGAGCCCAGAACAACGTCGTACTCGCGCGCCTGCTCGACGAGGTTCGGGATCTCGTCGGGGTTATGTGAGAAGTCGGCGTCCATCTGGATAACGAGCTCGGCGTCCGTGGTCAGGGCGTGCGTGAAGCCATAGACGTACGCGGAGCCCAGACCCATCTTGCCCGGCCGGTGCAGCACATGGACGCCCGGGTTCTCGGCCGCGACCGAGTCCGCGTACTCGCCCGTGCCGTCCGGCGAACCGTCGTCGACCACCAGAAGCTCGATATCGGGAAGTTGTCCGAGGACGCGCGGAATCAGCTCCTCGAGGTTCGCCCTTTCGTTGTAGGTGGGCACTACCACCATGATCTTCATGCAGCGGTTTCCCTATTCCGGTCGCCGACGGGCCACGCCAGAAGTCCCACCAGAGCCGCGGCCGCAAGGAGGCTGACGAAGAGCCCGCGCCGCAGGAGGGACGGGACGTACCTCATCACTACCGTGTGCTCACCAGGTGTAAGATACACGGATCTCAGAGCGTAGTCGGTTCGATAGATGATCGTCTCAGCGCCGTCAACTGACGCTTCCCAGCCCGGTGGATAGTATACCTCCGAAAAGACGAGCAGACAAGGCTGGCGGATACTGGCGCGCACACGGATCTCGTACGGTTCGTAGGAGACGAGCTCGGCGGTGCTCCCCTCGGCGCTGAGCACCGGCCCGGGCAGCTCCTCCATCAGGATCGCGGTCTCCGCGGGGTTGAAGCTGTCGATTCCCAGTTCTGCCAGTACCATCTTCTCGCGTGACACCTGCTTGACCGAGCCGACCAGAAAGACCCTCGGGAGGGCTGCGAGATTCTCGTGGACCCCGGGCGCCACGGACACGAACGCCTCGTGATCGAGGTGCTCCGGCCCCACGATGTATCTGACGTTCAGGAGAGCCAGCAGCTTCAGGTTGCCGACCCCCATCTTGCTCATGAGGTCGTCCGTGACCGCCAGCTTGGCGGGGTGGTAGCCCCCGATCGTCTCGATCCCATGGTACATCCAGGCGTTCGAAGAAAACCCACGGTCGACGGGCGCGATCCTGAACACGCCCTCCTGTCGCTTCAGGAAGGATATCGCCGGTGTCTCGGGATAGTACGCGTCGAGCGACCTCATCTTCTCCGTATGCATGAACCGCGCGTCGACCACGCCTACGTCCCAGACCACCAGCCCGAGGAGCAGCGCGAAGACAAGCAGCCGCTGGAGTTTGCGTGTGCCCGCGACGAAAACGGCCACTCCCGACGCAGCAGCGAAGGCGAGCAGGATGCCTCCGTCCCGGAACGCCATGGTGGCCGCGCGCGTCCCCAGCTCGCGGAGCGCGGCGGGCGGTGCGCCGACGTGCTTCATCATGAGAGCGGTGGTCGCCGCGGACCCTATCGCGCCTCTCGACGCCATTACGATGAGTCCCACGATGCCTCCGGCCGCGGCACAGCCGACGGCCCATCGCACCATGCTCTTCTTACGCCGACCGGTCTCCCCGAGCAGCACCGACGCGCCGTAGCCCGCGAGGGCCGCCAGCGAGAACTGTGCGAGCGTCAGCGACATCGCAGGCACCCTGAATCGCCGGAAGCCCGGCAGGACCTCGTAGATGACCCTGTAGACCGGTCCGAGGTGCCGGCCGAACGCCATGAAGATACCGATGGCCACGAGGACCAGAAGGAAGCCGACGCTCCGGTCCTTCCTGCGGATCACGCCAACCGCGGCCAGACAGAGGACCACGTAGCCCACGTAATGAGAGACCTGCTGGAACGGCATGGTTCCCCAGTAGGTCTCGTTCGCCAGACCGAAGAACGACGGGACCAGGAAGGTCAGGAGTTCCTTGGGATGCAGCGACCACATCACCGCGTTCTCGAAGCCCATCCCGCCCGCCTCCGCGGCGCGAGTCGAGAACTCCGAGTAGCTCATCAGGGGCAGAAGCAGGACGGCGCCCAGCATGGCCGACAGAACGCCCCCGATGGCCACTGATCCTGTGCTCGCTCCCAGCGCCTTCCAGGGTTCGCCGGCCCGCCGGCGACTGACGACGTAGTAGATCACGAGGACCAGGACCGCCAGCCAGGTGTAGTAGCTTATCTGCACGTGGCGCGCGAGGAACTGCAGCCCGCCAACCAGCCCGAGAATCGCGATCCAGCGCCTCTGTGCCGACTCCATCAGCTTGTGCGCGGCCATCAGGACAAGCGGGAGGTAGGCGGTCGCCAGGATCTTCCCTCCGTGCCCGATCGTCGCGAGGCCTACCAGGTGCGGCGACAGCATGAACGCGATGCCGGCGACGACGGCGCCTCCGTGCCCGATCTTCCGGGAGCGCAGGTAGAAGAACGTGCCGAGCGCGGCCAGTTCGTAGTGCAAAAAGAGGAAGAAGAGCCGGGGCAGCTCGACGCCCGGGATCTTCTCCACCGCGAACTTGAACCAGTAGCTTGGGTAGACGAACGCGCTCCAGCTCATACTGTCGAAGAACGGCATGCCCGAGAAGATGTAGGGGTTCCACAACGGCAGGTGCCCCGCCGCGATCTGCTTCACCGCGTAGTCCTCGAAGATGGCCGCTCCCGCCAGGACATCGCCGCCCGTCAGGATCTCACCGAGGAAAACCACTCGCCAGAAGTAGCGGCGCTTCGGCGCCTCTCGGTGCGCGAGCCCCGGGCTCTTCGCTGTGTCGCTTCCTGGCCTTCATGGCGTTACTCTCCCCTGCTGGTTTCTTCAGCTGCCCCGGGGGGCGGTCCACCCCCCGGCGCTCGATCTCAGCGGAAGTGCGCGGCGTGCCGTCTCTGGCCGAGCCGAGCTACACCTCGAGCGTCTCCTCAGTCGGCGCCGCGAGCAGCGAGCGGTTTCGTGCGAGGATCACGTATCCCCCCGCGAGCCTCAAGCCCCACGCCACCGCCGTGGCGATCGCCGCCCCCATCAGTCCCATCGCCTTGATCATTATGATGTCCAGAACGATGTTCACCACCACGGCGCCCAGGTTGAACCACAGGAACTGCTTGAGCGCCGGTCGGGGCAGGCGTCCACCTATCACGCTGGAGGGAACAGAGTAGAACAGCTTGGCGATGCCAGACAAGGCGAAAGGCAGTATGAGGTAGGTTCCCTCGTCGTAGCGGCCGGCGTAGAGGAAGCTCACGACGTCGTCCCCAAGCAGGAGGTATCCCACGGTAAGGACGCCGGCCAGGCCCGCAATGAGGAGGTTGTACTTCCGAAGCTCGAGCTTCTTGAGCACGTTGACCCGCGGCATGAGGACGTAGGTGATCGAGTAGAACAGGAAGTCGAAGCCCCTCATGACCGCGAAGATCGACGCGTAGACCGCCAGGTGTGCGTAAGGGAGCATCTTCGCGATGACGAGCTTGTCGACGGACACCATGATCGCGAAGGAGAGATTCAGACCAAGAAGGAACACGCCCTCGCGCAGTACGGACCGGGGCACGCGCTTCCCGCCCGTGCCGCACGTTCGGGTTCCCCGGACGGCGATCAGGAGCCCGGACAGCGCGAACGTGACACCGAGCGTAACGAGGACGGTCGTGTAGGTCAGCGCTTCGGAGAGGCGTAGCACGATCAGCACGATCGCGGCCGCCATCGCGGGGAAGCGCACTGCCGTCATCGCGAGTTCGTAGCGGTGCTCCGCTCGCATGACCGAGCTCACAGTCACCGCGGTGTTCTGAGAGACCACCAGGGCCACAAGCACCAGAGCGAGGCCCCAACCGAGCCCGTAGAACCCGGCGCCGGCCAGGCCTGCCACGACCCCGAGAGGTAGCACGAGAGCGAGAAGGCGGCGCACGTGCGCGACGTTATCGTAGGTGCCGCGCTCGGTTCTCGAGAGGAAGCGGACAGCAGACGCGCCCTGACCGGCCATGGAGAGCGTGGACAGGATGGGAAGTGCGCCCAGAAGGAGCGATATCACTCCCACCTGTGTCTTGGGAAGCGAGCGCGCGAGCAGAGCCTGAGTGACAAGCTGGAGCGCGGCGCCGAGAAGAACGACGGCGAGAACTCGTCCGACACGCGTGGGCGTGGAAGACGCGTGTCTGGCAAGCAGCGTCTGGAGTTTCTTGATGCCCCCCACCGGCCCTCCGCGCAAGAACGGGCGTGCGACCAAAGTCGAGCGGACTACTCGATGTAGCCCAGCGACTTGAGCTGTTCTCTGATCGAGTCGTCCATCGTCGACCCGACCTCTCCCCTCTCCTTCCCGACGGCGGGCTCGTATGAAGGGACGAACGACAGCGGATGGACGGCGATGTGCTCTTGCCTGATGATCTCCGTCAGTACCCTGCCGTCCATGTCTTCTCCTACGGGCAGCCCCATGACCGCGAGCGCCGTGGGCGTAATGTCGAATATCGTGGCCCCCTCGATCCATCCTGCGGCTCGGAACGCGGGGCCGGACGCAATGATGACTCCGGCAACGTCATGCGCACCGGTCAGCTGGGGTCTGCCCGGATCCAGGTCGCGTCGCGGCTTGAAGCCGTGATCGGAGACCACGATGACGTTGATGTCGTTGCCCAGGGCCTCGAGAAGCCGGCCGAGCAGCGCGTCAGTATAGACGTAGTAGCTGTCGATCACCTCCCCGTAGGCCGAGATGTCCTCTTTGGGAACGCCGCCGAACGGCTCGGGGTCCGCGTACTTCCAGAAGAAGTGCTGGACGAAATCGACGCCGCGCAGGTATACGGCCGACAGGGCAGGCCTGTAGCCGGGCGTAAGAGCGGTCGACATGCGTGAGTAGATGGCGTCGCGGAGGTACCCCCAGCGAAGGGGTTCGTCGACAATCCTATTGAGCTGGAAGCGCAGATCGTCCCTGGGATACCGCTTGTACCCCGCGTCGAATGTGAACGCACCGAAGGACTCCAGGCGGTCGTTCGTCGGGCGCCCCCCGAGCGACTGGAGCATCTGCACCGGGCCGCGCAGGAGCGAATGGAGCCGGTCGGACAGCACGAACCCGTTGACTTCATCCACCGGCCACGTGACGTACCATCCCACGACACCGACCGGGAGGCCGAAGCCGGAGACGATGTCCCAGACGGGCGCCGCGGATCTCATCGTGGCGTTCACCGGCACGCCGGCCTCGTTGACGAAATCGCGGATTCCGTGCTTGTCAGCCGTCTTGCCGGTCGCGATCGTCGTCCAGATGCGGGGTGAGACAAGAGGCGGCTCGGACATGAGCGGTCCGTAGGCGCCCCGGTCCATGAGGCGCCGGAAGTTCGGGAGTCGGCCCGACTCCACCAGAGGTCCGAGCTTCTCCCAGTCGCAGCCGTCGACTCCGATGATGGCGACTCTGGGTGTCTCGGCGCCCGCGGGCGCCAGACCTAGGGCTCCCGTGACACCGGTCCTCACCTGGACACCCACGATGAGGATCACCAGGGCCAGCGCTGCGCACACCGCTCCCAGCACCGGGACTCCCCGGCCGGGGATGCGCATTCTGAGGAACGAGAGGACGACCGATAGCGCCCACGCCAGAAGCCAACCCGCGACAAGCCCGACGACAAGCACGACAGCGAGCCCTATCGCATTGAGCTGGAGCGTCGTCAGCGTATCCGCTCGCACGAAGGTCTCAGAGCCCTTCAGCGGGAGGAACATCAGCACGAGCGTGACCCAGAAAGTTGCGGTGAAGAGCGTCGTCATGACCGCGCGTTCGGCCGCGCAGGCGGTCCTGCCCCGGTGTCCGGCGCGCGTCGTGAGGAGCAGGACAAGTCCGCTGAGAACCGTGTAGACGACGGCAAGCGCGAGCAGTATGGGCAGCACCTGCGAGGGCAGGAGCGTCAGGACGAAGGCGCTGGTCTTAAGCCCGGCAACGCCCAGCAGGGCCCCGACGGCGAGCGCGAAGCCGGCGCCCGAGAAGACGAGCGTCTTCCACAGGACGGGTCCATCGGCTCGTGTTCCGTCCCTGTCACCTGTCATGGCTTCTCCAGCGCGTTCTCGAGTGCCTCAAACACCGTCTCCATCTCGATGGCCTCCATGCAGGACGGGCTGACGTCGCAGTCCCGTTTGTAGCAGGGAGCGCAGTCCAGCGGGCTCAGCACCTTCACCCCGGCCCCGAAGAGCTCTATCTCCTGCGGCGCGCTGGGCCCGAACAGCACCACCGTGGGCACGCCGAGCGCGATGCCGATGTGCATCGCCAGCGTGTCGCCGGTGACGAGCGCGTCCAGCATACCGACGACCGCCGCGAAGTCGAGGACCTCGTGCAGTCCGGCGTCGACCGCGGTGTCGGGTGCTGCCTCCAGGACCGCCTCCGCACGCTCCCTGTCGTCGGCGCCACCGAGAACGAGCGCCGTGCCACCGAGTCTCTCCCGCACCGCGCCCGCGAGCGACGCGTACCCCTCTGGTGTCCAGGCCTTGTTCGCAAACACGCGCCCCGCTCCGACATTGAGACCGATCACGGGATCAGGGAGAGACAGGCCGCCAAGGAAACGCTCCGCGTACTCGATCGAACCCGCAGGCAGCGTCAGAGCATAGGGGTCCCCGCGATACTCGAGCCCCGCCGTACGGCAGAGGATCGCGGGGTAGGTCATCGTGTTCTCGTGGAACTTCATCTCGTCGGACAGCCCCAGCTCGTAATCGTAGCGCGCGCCCTCGTTCAGGGGCTCCACGGCGCCGGCCAACGAGAGGGCGAACCCCGATCTCTCCGAAGCGTTGAGCGTTGACGCGAGGGCGCAGGCGCGCTCCTCCTTGTCCAGACATAGGAGAAGGTCGATCGACTGCACCAACAACGTGAGCCACGCGTCGAACCCAAACGGCAGCGCACGGTCCACGTAGGGATTGAGCTCCACGAGGGGAAGCGCGGCCGGGTCGGTCAGCCACGTGATGTACGAATTGGGGTGCGCTCTCTTGAGCGGAGGTAGGATCGAGGTGGTTCGAAGCACGTCACCGGCCGCGGCCAGCTTGATGATGACTATGTGCTCGCCCCGCTTGTCGTAGTGCTCGCACCCCTCACACTTCCCGCCCCACACACAGGGCCTGTCTCCAATGAACAGCCTGCAGTCCGTCTTCACGTGCATCGGCATCTGTCTCCGTCAAAGGCCTGCTACTCTATGTAGCCAAGCGCCCTCAGCTTCTCTTTGATTCCCTCGTCCATCGGCGATTCCATCGGCGCCTCGTCACCTCGAGGGCCCCCGGTCTCGTACGTCGGGACAGTGGTCACCGGGTTCTTCTCCAGAAAGGAAGCCTCGAACGCCTCGAGCCCCGGGACACCGTCCATGTCCTCGGCCACTGGAAGCCCGAGGTACGCGAGCATCGTCGGCGTCACGTCCACAACCGACATGTCAGGAAGCCTGTTGTCCTTTCTGACACCCGGGCCGGCCATGATGAAGATCCCGTCCACACCGTGGTCCCAGGGCACATCCTTGCCACCTTCCTCGGTCCGGATCCTCTCGCCTCTCTCCCAGCGTTCCTTGAGGTCGCGCTTCGTCTCGAAGCCGTGATCGGACACGATCATGACAGCGGTGTCTTCGCCCACCTCTTCCAGGTAACTCGCGATGACACCGTCGACGTAGCGGTAGTAGTTGCGCACGACCCGCGCGTACAGCCGCTCGTCGGCTGGAGACACCGTGAAGCCCTCCTCACGTTGGTACCCCCAGTAGTAATGGGAGACCACGTCGGTGCCCTGCAGGTAGACCGCGAACACGTCCGGTGTGTGGCGCTTGAGCATCGCCAGCCCGGCATCCGCGAAAGTCTTGTCCTTGGCGAATACCCAGCGGGCGTGGAACTGCCTGGCCGGGTCGGTGAAAGACGGATCCGAGAAGAGAAGCGCCAGTTCGCTCGCGGTCACGTCCTCCTCGGTGACGATGAACGGCTCGAACTCCGCGTACAGCTCCTCGGGGTAGGTCCTGCCCTCGAAGTCCTCCACTATCAGACGACCCGACTCGTCGCGGGCTGCGCCGAAGGGAATCCCGTGCCGGCTCCAGTTGACGGGCCAGGCGCGCTGTGCGATCACGAAACCGTTGACCGGCTCCGCCGGCCAACTGGGCCACCACCCGACTATCCCGACGGTGATGTCCGCCTCCGAGAGGATGTTCCAGAAGGCCTTGACCTTCCTCATGTTGCTCGTCACCGGGACCTCGCGGCCCGTTCCCGGGATCTCGGCCGTGAAGCGCGTGATGCCGTGCTTCTCCGGAACCACTCCCGTCGCTATCGAGGTCCACATCTGCGGTGACTGGATCGGCACACCGGACTTCAGGATCCCATACGAGCCCCTGTCGACCAGCGACTTCAGCGTCGGCAGCTCTCCCGCCTGCATCATTGGTGTGAGGATGTTCCACGTCGCGGCGTCCACTCCAAAAAGGAGCAGCAGCGGTGATCTGGCCGGAGCTTCTTCGCTCGAGCACCCGGCGAGCACGAGCACCAGTGACAAGAGGACAGTCGCCGTGAACACGAGCGTCATGCTCGGCGGGGACGCGCGACGTCCTCGGGCCCCCAGCGGTGTCTTCGTGCGATGCGCTTCACGCATGCGATCAGACTCTCCTTCGACCCGTCATCGAGTCCCACAGACTCCTTACGATTGCGCCCACGTTGGCGCCCCTTCCTGTGACCAGCTCACCGGCCGCGAAACCGAGCGTTCGGACCGTAGTGAGCGGGACGATCCCGATCCAGTGATACGGCCGCGCGTGCAGGGAGAAGAACCTGAGCGTGCTGCGCAGCCGATGGTATATCTTGAACGGCGTCAGGCCTCCGCCCGAGCTCATCGAGACCTTATGCCAGATCCTGGCGCCCGGAGCGAACAGCACATCGAAGCCTGCATCTCGGGCACGGACGCACCAGTCCGTGTCCTCATTGTACATGTAGTACCCTTCATCCATCACGCCGATCACTCTGACCGCTTCGGCGGACGCGAGCACCGCGCACGCGGTGACGTAGTCGACCTCCCGCACGGCGGCGTACTGTCCCACGTCCTCCTCACGAAGCCCGAGGTGACGGATGGCACCCGTCCAGAAGGAAACAGCACCGCCCGCCGACCATATGACGGAGGGACGGTCGGCGTAGTAGATCAAGGGGCCTATGAACGCGCTCTTGGGATGCGCGAGCGCCGCGTCAACGAGCGCGGTCACAGCATCGCCGTCCAGCTCGATGTCGTTGTTCAGGAGCAGAACGTAGTCCGCCCCTTCATTGAGCGCGAACTGGAGTCCGGCGTTCACGCCCGCCGCGAAACCGAGGTTCGAACTCTGCTCGGCCAGACGAACGGACGGGAATTCCTCACCCACGAACTGTGCGGAGCCGTCGCTCGATGCGTTGTCCACGACCAGCACCGACAGGTTCTGATACGATGAGGCGAGCAGTGTCCGCAGGCACGGCTCGAGAACCTCTCTGCCGTTCCAGTTGACCACCACCGCCCAGACCAGGGGATCCCGCACTCTAAGACCTCGCCATCTCGAGGAAGTCCTGAATGGCACTGCGCATCAGGTCCCCCGCGTGATCGCGCTGAGCCTCCACGGCCACGTTCGCTCTCATCCGCGGAGCGTCTTCGCCGGTGAAGTAACGCACGACCGCCCCCGCGAGGTCCCGCTCGTTCTCAGGCTCTACAATATAGCCCGTTTCACCCTCCCGCACCACTTCAGGGAGTCCACCGACGTTCGTGCTTATGACGGGAAGCCCGAAGGCAAAGGCTATCTGTGTGATGCCGCTCTGCGTGGCCGAAACGTACGGGAGGACCACCACGTCTGCCGCTCCGAAGTAGTCACCGACGGATTCATCCGGGACGTGCTCCGCTACGACGCGGACGCGCTCTCCTATGCCCAGCTCGTCGATGATGCGGTCGTACCGGGCGCGCTCATCGTAGAACTCGCCGACCACCAGAAGGTCCACGTCCACGTGCTCGAGTATCATGGGCATCGCGCGCAGCAGGTAAGCGAGCCCCTTGTACTCACGGACATAGCCGAAGAAGAGGATAGTCGGTCGCGTCAGCCCGAGCGATTCCCTGACCGCGTCTCGGTCGACCCCGGACGGGCTGTAGCAGTCGTAGATAGGCAGGGCCGCCTGTCTCACGGGCGTCCTCGGGAAGAGCGACTGGACCCGGCTCCCAACCACCCCGGAGAGAACCATGAAGTAGTCCGCGGAACTCAGTGCGAACTTCGTGAGGAACCGGTCGACGAATCGGTTCTCGTGCGAGACGACGTTCTCACACACGAACACTATCCGGGCGCCGAGCTTCCGCCTCAGCATCCGTGCCATGGCGCCGTAACAGACTCCGAAGAACGGGTTCCACCAGACGAAGACGACCAGGTCTGGCCGCCTCTTCGGCTGCGATATCCACCCCACCGCCTTGCTCCACGAGAACGGGTTGATAGAGTCGATGATCTGCCGCGACGGCGTGTTCTTCACGGGGTCGTGGCTCATGTTCATCTGTGTCTTGCCTGGGAACAGCAGCGAGGGGTACAGCCGCCTGAACGAGACGACGTACGCGTCGTGGTCGAGCCGGAGGTTGTCATAGAGATGCGCGACGAAGAGCGCGTTGCCGCCCCTCAATGGGTAGGCAGGGCCGACTACCGCGATCCGCGCGCTCCCCTCGGCTCCGAGAGGCGCGTCCGAGGCTGAACTCTTGTCAGGAGTTGTCGCCAAGCCCACCGTCCTTCCGCCCGAGACGCTCCCTCACCGGATAGGAGATGTCGTTACCTCTGAGATTCGCCACCATCTCTCCAAGGAGTCCCAACGAGATGAACTGCACGCCAACGACCATCAGGAGGATGGCCAGCGTCAGAAGGGGCCTGCGGCCGATCGCCTGCCCCATTACCTTCAGGACCGTGAGGTAGAGCCCCGCCAGGAACCCACCCGAGAAGAGCAGCGCGCCCAGCATGCCGAAGAGATGGAGCGGTCTCGTGACGTAGCGCCGCAGGAACAGCACGGTCAGAAGGTCGAAGAACCCCCTGACGAAACGCTCGGCGCCGAACTTCGAGTGACCGTACTGGCGCGCGTGATGCTTGACCGCAACCTCCGTCACTGTGAATCCGGCCCACTGTGCCAGAACCGGTGTGTAGCGGTGAAGCTCCCCGTACACCTTGATGGTTTTGACGACCTGCCCGCGGTACGCCTTGAGCCCACAGTTCATGTCGTGAATCCCGACACCTGACAGTTTGCTGGTCACCGCATTGTAGAGCTTCGACGGAAGTCGCTTCGAGAGCGGGTCCTTGCGCTCCTTCTTCCACCCCGAGACGACGTCGTACCCGCTCTCTATCACCTCGAGCATTCCGGGGAGCTCGGCGGGATCGTCTTGCAGGTCTGCGTCCATCGTGAACACGACGTCGCCCGCGGCTTCCTTGAACCCCACGCTGAGCGCGGCCGACTTGCCCAGGTTCCTCCCGAACACGAGCACGGTGACGTTCTTGTTCTGCTCGTGAAGCGCTCGCAGGACGTCCATCGACGAATCGGTACTTCCGTCATCGATGAAGATGACCTCCCACTCGCGCCCGAGAGGGCCGAGCGCGCCGTCGATGCGCTCGTAGAGTTCTCTCAGGCTGTCGGCCTCGTTCAGAGCCGGTATCACGACAGAGATATCCATGTGTCAGTCGCCCTCCCCGTTCGCGCCCGCGCTGGGCGTCAGCACGGTCGATTCGATCCACCGCCTCTCGAGCGCCAGGCCTTCCTCGAGGCCGAAGCGCGGACAGAAGCCCAGGGCCTCCCTCGCCCTCGAGTTGTCCGCGAGTGTGTCCGTGACGTCCCCTCTGGCGCGCTCGACGTAGCGTCTGTCCAGCTTGACACCGAGCGTGCCCTCTATGGCGTCGAGTGCTTCATTGAGTGTGACACGGCTTCCGCCTCCCACGTTCATTACGCTCCCATCGGGACCCGATTCCAGCGCCGCCACGGTCGCGCTGACCGTATCGGCGATGTAGGTGAAGTCACGCGTCTGCCGCCCGTCGCCGAAGATCGTGATAGGCTCATTGAGGAGCCCCGCGCGGATGAAGCGGTTGAAGGCCATGTCGGGCCGCTGCCTCGGGCCGTAGACGGTGAAGTACCTCAGCGACACCGTCGGCACTCCGTAGTTCCGGTGGTACAGGACCGCGAGATGCTCCGCCGCCAGCTTGGTCACGCCGTACGGGGACACGGGGCACGTCAGTCCGTTCTCGCGCATCGGGAGGTCCGTGGTCTCGCCGTAGACAGAGGAGCTGGACGCGTACACGAACTTCGATACGCCCCGGTCCTTGACCGCCTCCAGAAGGCGCTGGCTCGATTTGATATTGCAGTCGATGTACGTCGAGAAGGTAGAACCCCAGCTGGCGCGAACGCCGGCCTGCGCGGCCAGGTGGCAGACGGACGTCACTCCTTCGAGGAGCGGCGCAAGGTCGGTCACCGCGAGGTCCGCCTCGACGAAGTCGAACGAATCGTGCATGAGGGCCGCCCTGAGGTTCCCTTCCTTGACCGCACGCGGGTAGTAGTCGATGAAGGCGTCCACGCCGCGCACGCTCTTCCCGTCCGCCAGCAGACGTTCGACGACATGCGAGCCGACGAAGCCCGCGGCGCCCGTCACGAGGACCATCTCACTCATGTTCCGCCCCCCCGCTACTTGCCAGTTCGCCCGCCGCCTTCGCACCGGCGACTTTCCTGAAGCTCTCTCCCACCTTGATGCCCATCGCGCTGAACGACCACATGCCGACGCCCGCTATGAGAAGCCCGGTCATTGCGTGTGCGACTATGACCACCGCCATCACCTCGTGGCGCGCCACCCCGGCCGCCGCAACTCCTCCCGCGAATATCAGCCCAATGACGAACTCGTTGTAGCCGATCTGAGCGGGCGGCGTCGGCAGGATGTACGACAACGTCAGCAGAGTATACCCGAAGAGCACTCTCGTAAAGGCGACATCCACCGAGAAAGCCCTGAACATGAAGTAGAAGTAGAGCCCGTCAATGAGCACCGCAAGACCGGTGAGCCCCAGAAACGACCAGAGCATACGTGCCTCGCGTCTCGCGACCCCCATGCCCTGCACGAACAGGCCTATGAACTCGGACAGCCTCTTGTACACGCCACCGGGCAGCCACGAGAACAGACCGCACAGAAGCCGAGAGGCGCCGTCCGGGTTGCGGAACGCGAAGAAGAGCAGCGCTATTGCCAGCAGAAAGATGCCCAGCACGGTGTAAATGAGCGCGGCCAGCGTTGCGCCCATGCTGATGGAGAGTATCGGCACCATGGTGACGACGAAGAGAATCGAGACGAGTTCGAAGAGCTTGTCGACGAACACCGTGGGAAGACTCGTGGCTACGGGGATCCCCTTGAGGCGCTTGAGGAAGAACGACTTCGCCACCTCTCCCGCCCTGATGGGAATGAGGTAGTTGAGGAAGTACCCGGCCATCAGCATGTGGAAGCTCTCGGAGACGCGCACCCGAACGATTGGGTGAAGGATGGCTCGCCATCTCAGGCTTCGCACGAAGTACGCCGTGAGGTACAGCACGGCGGCAGCGACCAGCCACCCGACGTCCGCCCGGGCGATGCTGCGCCGGAGCTCGGTCGCGTCCACGCCCCAGAGCGCCAGCGCCAGGAGGACCACGCCCGCCACGACCGCAAGCGTTATGCGGAGTCGCCGGTTCAAGCGGTCGCCTCCCCCTCACCCATCCTCCGTGCCAGCACACCCCGGTGGTGTGCAAAGAAGATCTTCAGGGGCGTTACACGTGTGTTCTCTATCGCGAAGTGCTTCTCGATATCGGGCAGGAGTCTGGCCAGCCGCTCGTCATCGAAGTAGGGCAGCGTGTCGATGGTCCAGGTGTACCTCTCCAGCCTCTTGGAACCGCTTACGAACCTCTTCAGGAACGGAAGGAACGTCGCCGCCACCTCCTCTATCGGTGAGTCGATGTCGGGCCACCACGGCGTATCGACGAGGAGGCGCTCGACGACCTTGAATCCGCGGTCGGCCAGCTTGCCGGCGACCGCACGAGTGTTCATCACGGAGATGTCCCCGTGGCTCCACGGCTCACGCGCCACCTTGTGGTGGAGCCGGTGGATCGGGAATCCGTAGTTCCAGGTGTTGGAGACGAAGACCATGACGAACCTGCTGCTGGCCTCGCACATCTCGTCCAGAAGCGCATCGGCCGAGACGACCTGCGGCAGCGAGTTGAAATTCCACACGAGGTCGTGCGACCGCGGTTCGACGCCAAGCGAATCCCCATCGGCCACCCGAATGGCGACCCTGTCGCTCAGGCCGAGCACCTCCCATGCCCGTTCGGCAAGTGCGACCTCGTCGGGGTCGCCAAGTACGAGGTCGACCGAGGCGCCGGCCCGCGCGAGCGGGACGCTGTTGAGCCCGCTTATGCCCGTTATGCCATCAGTCGGGCCCTCGAGGACCTTGCTGATGGTGTATCGGTCTGCGAGCCCCGCCAGGAGCCGCGCCACCGCGACGCGCTCGTACGTGGTCCCCAGTCCGGTGTCCTTCTGGGTCGCCGGCATCCGCTAGAGCTCCTTCCTCAAGGTCTCGGCCACTTCTTCAGGCGTGGGCGGGCACCCGCTGATGTGTGTGAGGCCCTCCCTCTCCGCAAGTCCCCGGGTGCACTGTCCGAGGCAGACCACGCGTCCGGGCTCCTCGGGAAGCCGTGCCGCCTTGCCCTGGATGATGTGGAGCTTTCTGAACACGCCCCAGTACGCCAGTTTGGGAACCAGCGTGAACCAGTATTTCGGTTTCCGGACCGCCAGGTGTGCGGCTCCGCTGAATGAGTCGATGCACATGGAGCAAGCGGTAGGATCACGCCACGAGTAGATGTTCGCGACACGCCCGAAGGCCTCGTTGGCACGCTTGAACTCCCTCGAGGGCGCTGCTCCCTTGACCTCGGGGTCCATGTCGCCCACCCCGAGCTCGTGGGCCAGTCTCAGGTGCTCGATCTTGACGGGATCGAATCCCATCAGACGCGCCGCCACCGAGTCGACTTCCAGCATGTTCGTGCCCACCGCGAAGACGCGCGACTTCACCACCTTGCCGTTGAGGGGACCGTCTCCCTCGACTCCCGTTATGCCGTCCAGCACGATGAGGTCCGGCGGCCGAATGGTGGCCTGCTGAGCCAGGGGGTCGTGCAGCCCCAGCTGATGATCGCGTTTCTTGTCGGCCTCGGACAAGAGACCCTTGTGGTTCTTGATGGCCAGCGTGACCCTCGTGTAGCCGTGGGTCTTGAGCTTCGGTACGTTGACATAGAAGTCGGTGTCCTCGACGATCGCGGGAACTCCCATCTCCCCGTACTTCCACTCTCTCTTCCGTCGCTCCGTGGTGTTGAGATTGACGAGATCGACGCCAAGGCGCTCCGCGAGCTTCGTGTACCCGGTCACGCGGAAGACCTTCTCGACGTCGAGTCCGACCCCCGGCCCATCGCCGATCGAGATCGAAGTGAACCCTCGCTCCCGGAGTACGTTGACGAGCGCCTCGACCACCACCGGATGCGTCACGACCGCCGTTCGGGGCTTCGCGGCGACCACCAGGTTGGGCTTAATGAACGCCGTGCGCTTGCCCGAAAGGTCCACGCCCAATTCGTCCAGCGCTCGACCTATCGCGTCCTGCAAGTCCCCGAGCCTGTAGTGTCCTATCGCCTCCAGAAAGACAGCCACTCTAGCCCTCTCCATCGGATCGAAGCCCGCTGTGGTTCTCCCGCGGCCCGCGCCGCGCCCCCGCCCCCGTTGCTCCTACCGTCCCGTTCCGCCCCGCCGTCGGGTCGCGACCTCGAAGCCCACGCCGGCGACCGTCGGCACGTGCATCAGCATGTTCGTGTAACCGGCATTCGCGAGCGGACAGGCGCAGTCGCCCGCCCTGACCCTCTTCCTCTCCTCGGCCGCGCGCTCGCCGTACCAGATCCGGCCGAAGTCGTAGTCGACGTCGCGCAGATCACCCATGGACTCGGCTTTGACGCAGCAGAACCACACGTGCCCGTCGGGAGCGATCTGGGCCGACGCCACTCCGGCGTAGCACGGGATCGGCTGCGCGCCCGACGCAAGGAAGCGCTTCACCAGTTCGTAGTAGCGTATCCGGAACGACTGCGTCACGCGCGAGATGCCCGAGTAGTTCTGTTCCTTGATCTTTGCGATCAGGAAGTCGACCGCGCGCGCGTAGGCGGAAGCCGACGGCGTGATCGACGCCCCCACCGTCTCGAGCTCCACTCGCTCCTCAGCTATCTCCGTGATGAACGAGTCGGGCGCGAGTTCGCGGGCGACGTACTCATAGATGGCGGGTATGCGCTCCACGTTGTGGACCGAGATCACCGTGTGAACGCCCACCGTGAGGTTCGGGGACTTCAGGGCCCTGAGTCCACGGTAGGTCTCGACGGCCTTCTCGAAGCTCCCGTCGACCCCCCTGATCCTGTCGTGTTCCTCGCCGATGCCGTCCAGCGAGAGGTTGATGATGACCTGCGCCCTGGGACACCGTCCCGCGATCTCCTCGACCATTGAGGGTATCCGCGACGAGAGGAGACCGTTGGTCGGTATGTTGATGATCCCGGGGCTTCCGTGTCGGTACGCGCTCTCGCAGATGTCGGTGAGGTCGGACCGAAGAAACGGCTCCCCCCCGCTCATCGTGTACCAGTAGGGCGCGCGACCCAACGACCGGAACGTCCGGTCGAACTCCTCTACCGTGAACTCATCCGCGTCCTTGGTGTAGACGTTGCACGTGAGGCACCGGGAGTTGCAGCGGTAGGTTACGCTGACCGTCAGGTTGAGCGGCAGGATCCTGGGCCACCCGGTAGCGTGCGCCATCTTGTACAGTGGGATCTTCGCGAGGATCTCAATCATCGACCGCCCCCGCCCCCCTCGCTCCTGCGTCGTGGGTCGCGGGTGCGTCGAGGCTCTTGGTGCTCTGTGACACTTCCCACGTATAGGGATTCCTCTTCAGCACGTAGTAGTCGATGCTGCCGAGAAGCCGTCCCAGAAACTCGAGGAAGACGCCGCAGAGCGTCCAGAGCAGAGTGCGCGGCGCAGGC
Organism: bacterium; assembly: GCA_025782345.1. Classification (GTDB taxonomy): domain Bacteria; phylum Joyebacterota; class Joyebacteria; order Joyebacterales; family Joyebacteraceae; genus JALGZG01. The sequence goes on from JALGZG010000331.1 coordinate 30,980, forward strand.
GTCAGGTCTTCCAGCAGAACCGAGATAATGCCTCCCACCTTCTTCGTGGAGACCTCGTACGACTGGACCTTCGAAAGCCAGATGTGACCGGCATAGATGCGCCGTCTCTGTTTGAGGAAATCGCCGACGGTCGACGCGCCCTTGTTGTAGATGATGGCCTCAGGCGCGTAGGCCAGAGACAGCCCTCGCTCGACGACGAGGGCCTCAATGCTGGCCTCATCCACAGCTGTGTCGGGCGGGATCGAGCGCACGAACGAGCGGAACGCGACCATCTCGCCGAGCTTCGGCGACTTGAGCGCGAGCATGTGGTGAAGCCGCCACAGCATGTGAACAACGAAACCCATGAACGTGTTCGGGTCGTCCACGGGAACCGGCCTGCCGCCGGTCATCCCCACTCGCGCGTCCTGGAAGGGCGCGAGCATGAGCTCCACGCAGTCGGGTGCGGGGATGGTGTCGCCGCTCTCGAGGACGAAGATGTCCGCTTCCGCGGCGTCCAGGAACACGTTGATGGCGGACGCCTTGCCCTCACGCGTCTCCTGTCTGATGAGCGATATGCGCTCATCCTTCGCGACCCACTCTCGAACGATGTCATCGGTGCGGTCGCTGGAGCCGCTGGACACGACGATGATCTGGCGGATCTCCACGTCCTCGACGGACTGTCCCGTGAGCGCCGCCAGGAGCTTCCCGATATTCTGCTCTTCGTTGTATGCCATCACGCCGACGCTTGCAGTCAGCAACTTAGATCCTCCGGTCAACTTCCTACTGTCCAAGCAGGAGTCTGTCGCCCAGGAACCTGGGCAGTCCACTCTCGATTATCTTGGCCCGCGCCGTGTCAATGTCATACGGCACCTGCACCAGACGTACGCTCCTGTCCTCGAGGTCCAGCACCGCGAAGCACGCGCGTGGGTCGCCGTTCCTCGGCTGCCCCACACTTCCCACATTTATCAGCACGCGAGCTCCCGCCGGAAGGGCAACCTCCCCCTCCAGAAGCTCGCTGGTCCCGACTTCCGTTCTCAGGACTATCATCGGCACGTGTGAGTGGCCGATGAAGCAGAATGACTCCTTGAAGCTCGCAAACTCCCGTGCCGCCGCCTGCGGACTCAGGATGTAGCGCCACTTCGCAGGCTCGCCCGGAGACGCGTGAACGAGGTGGACGTCCGGAAGAAAGGCCTCGTACGCCAGGCTGGTAAGGTAGTCCAGGCTCTCCGTGGTCAGCTTATCGCGCGTCCAGCGGATGGCCTCCACCGCCCACGAGTTGAAGTAAGCCTCCTCGGCGGGGTCGATCGCGGCCTGGTCGTGGTTGCCCCGGACGGTCAGGTCGGCTCGCGTTCTGGCGAGCTCGACGACCTCGTTCGGATTCGCGCCATAGCCCACGACGTCCCCGAGGCAGACGATGCCGTCGACGTCCATCCCGTCGATGACGTCGAGCACCGCCGTGAACGCCTCGTAGTTGCCGTGTATGTCGCTGACGATGGCGTATCGCACGGGAAGCCTGTCAGTCCTCCGTGTCCTCCTGGCACCTGACGTCCCCGGCTATCCGGTCGAGGACCCCGTTGACGAACTTGCCGCACTCATCCGAACTGAACTTCCGTGCTATATCAACGGCCTCGTTGATAATGACGGCGACCGATGTGTCGGGGCGCTCCAGCAGCTCGTACACGCCTATGCGAAGCACCGTGAGGTCCACGATGCCCATGCGAGGGATGTCCCAGTGCTCGCTCGCCTCGGATATAGCGGCGTCTATGCCCTCTAACCCCTCGCGCACGCCGGAGACGAGTGTGCCCGCCAACTCGAGCGCCTCCTCGCTGGCGTCTTCCACGTCCGGTATGCCCAGGTCCGTAAGCCCCGTCAGTCTCTCGCGATACAGCAGCATGACGGCGAGCTCGCGGCCTTCCCTTCTGACGTCCATGAACGGAACGCCCCTCTCGCCGTCTGTCACTTCATCGAGGCGTAGAGATCGGCCAGTTCCATTGCCGACTGCGCCGCGTCCCATCCCCTGTTTCCACTCTTGGACCCGGCGCGCTCGATGGCCTGTTCCAGGCTGTCGGCCGTCACGACTCCGAAGACGGCGGGAACGCCGGTATCGGCCGCAACGTTCGCCACGCCCTTCGCGACTTCCGAGGCCACGTAGTCAAAATGCGGGGTCGCCCCACGGATGACCACGCCCAAGCATACTACTGCATCGTAACTCCCGGAGTCACCCATTCTTTTGGCGACCGCGGGGATGTCGAACGCGCCCGGCACCCAGGCGACGGAGATGTCGTCGTCGGCCGCCCCGTGCCTTCTCAGGCAGTCCATTGCGCCTTCCAGAAGTCTCACTGAGACGAATTCGTTGAACCGCGAGATGACGATCGCGAACTTGCGTCCCGCACCGGTGATGTTCCCCTCGTAGACCTTGCTCATGTCTTCAATCCCCTCCTTTACTCGTTCCGTTCCGGACCAGAGCCGCCGCCGCTCGTGCAAACGGCACCGCCCTCGAGCTCCAGCAAATGCCCCAGCTTCTCCTTCTTCGTCGTGAGATAGCGTCTGTTCCTGTCCGTGGGTTCTATCTCGATCCCCACCCTCTCCACGATCGTCAGGCCGTAGCCCTCCAGCCCAACCACCTTCCGCGGGTTGTTCGTCAGGAGCCGTATGCGACGGACTCCGATGTCCGCGAGGATCTGCGCTCCGATCCCGTAGTCCCTGAGGTCGGCTTCGAACCCCAGCTCCTCGTTCGCCTCCACGGTGTCTCTCCCGTGGTCCTGGAGCTCGTAGGCCTTGAGCTTGTTGAGGAGCCCGATCCCGCGCCCTTCCTGGCGCATGTAGAGGAAGACACCCTCGCCCTCCCGCTCTATCGCTTCCAGCGCGTGTCCCAACTGCTCGCCGCAGTCGCACCGCTCCGAGCCGAAGACGTCGCCCGTCAGACACTCGGAGTGGACCCTGACCAGCACGTCTTTGTCGGGCGTTGGTTCCCCCTTGATGAGCGCGAGATGCGGGGCATCGTCGAGTTCGCTCTCATAAACAACCAGTTTGAACTCGCCGTACCTCGTCGGCAGGGTCGTCTGCGCGGCGGCGCGCACGAGCTTCTCCGTCGAACGCCTGTACTCGATGATGGAGCGGACGCTCACTATGCGCATGTCGAAGCGCTCGGCCATCCGCTCGAGCTCCGGCATCCTGGCCATGCTCCCGTCCTCACCCATGATCTCACAGAGAACCCCGGCCGGCGTCAGACCCGCCAGCCTCGCCAGATCCACCGCCGCCTCCGTGTGTCCGGCGCGCTTGAGAACTCCTCCCTCGCTCGCGCGCAGCGGGAAGATGTGGCCGGGCCTCCCGAGGTCGGACGGTCTCGTATCCGGATCGACCAGAGCCCTGATGGTCGTCGCGCGGTCGTGCGCGGAGATACCGGTCGTTGTCCCCTTGACCGCGTCGACCGACACGGCGAAGGCCGTACCCATTATCGACGTGTTCTTCCCCACCATTGGGTGGAGGTCGAGCTCGTCGAGACGCTCCCCCGTCATGGGGACGCAGATGAGTCCCCGGCCCTCGCGGGAGATGAAGTTGATCGCCTCGGGCGTCACCTTCTCGGCGGCCATGATCAGGTCGCCCTCGTTCTCGCGTGTCTCATCATCGACCACGATGATCATCCTGCCCTGACGGATGTCCTCGATCGCGGCCGTAACCGTACGGAGATCTTCCCTCATGATCCTCACCCCATGAATCCCAGTTCCCTGAGTCGTTTCTCTGTCAATCCGCCGGCGCTCTCGTCGCTGTTCGGCGGGCCCGATGCCTCCCCGCGCCCCTCGATCAGCTTCTCCTGGTATCTGGCCAGAAGATCGGTCTCTATGTTGACCCTGATGCCGGGACGGTACGACCCGGCCAGCGTCGCTCGCAGTGTCTCCGGAATGAGCGCGACCGTCACGCGCTCCCCCGCTACCTCCGCCACCGTCAGGCTCACGCCGTCCACCGCGATGGAGCCGCGCGCCACCACGTACCGAAGAAGCGGGGTGGGCAGCTCCAGCATCAGGCGGGTCCCGTTCCTGTCAGATCGAAGCTCCAGAACACGGGCGACGCCGTCCACGTGCCCGGCGACCATGTGCCCACCTAGCCTGTCGCCCATCCTGAGCGCGCGCTCCAGGTTGACCTCGCCGCCGCTCACGAGCTCTCCCATCGTCGTGACCGACAGCGTCTGGGCCACGGCGTCGACTTCGAAGGCGGTGCCGTCCGACCGAACGACCGTCTGACACACCCCGTTCACCGACACGCTCTCGCCCTGCTCGAGTTCGGAAGCGAACGGTGCTGCGATGCGAATCGCGGCGCCACCGTGTGTCCGCCTGCGCCAGACCACTCTCCCCTTGCACTCCACGAGTCCCGTGAACATCAAGAGCTCTCCTTAGACGGCCTCTGAGTCCGGGCTGAGCACGTCCGCCTCGAACAGACCGTCACCGCCGATCTCCGTCCAGCTTCCGTTCTCGAATCCCCTGAGCCCGCCCCACCAGCTCTCATCCAGCGGGCCGAACGCCGGCGTCCCCGCTCTGCAGAAGTGAGCTCGCTACCGCGGCGCCCCCCTCGGACAGGAGCGAGATGAACCCCTCGCCGGCCGCCCGTCTCAGGACAGAAGCGAGGTCGAGTACTCCGTCGCGAGTGGCGCAACGCCACACCGTGACGCCCGCGTTCTCGAGCACGGCGCGACGGGAGGAGTCCACGCTGTCACAGCACGCCACGATGGTGCGCACTTGGCGGGCGCCCGTGACAACGGCCGAATCAGCCGGAATGCGCAGGTGAGTATCCAGAACGAGGCGCGCGGGCTGCCGGGGCGCGCTCTCGGGAGACGCGCCGCCTGCTGCCCGACCTCCGCCTGCCACCTGCCCGCCGGTCTCCGACCGTCTCACGGTCAAGCGCGGGTCGTCGGCGAGGACCGTGCCTATGCCGACCATCACACAGTCGGCGTTCGCTCTCATGGTGTGGACCAGCTCTCTGGAGGCCGCAGACGACGTCCAGCGGGGGCCACCGGGGGGCGGCGCGATACGCCCGTCCAGCGAGAGGGCCAGCTTGAGCGTGGTGAATGGCAGACCCGTGCGTCTGTACTTGAAGTACGGCGCGTTCAGTGCGCGCGCCTCCTCACGCATCAGGCCGAGGTCGACCTCGAGGCCGGCCTCCCGGAGGATAGAGACGCCCCGTCCCGAGACTCTCGGGTTCGGGTCCTCGACCGGGACCACGGTTCTGGCAATGCCGGCCGCGACTATCGCGTCCGTGCACGGTGGCGTCTTCCCCAGGATGGAGCACGGTTCCAGCGTGACGTACAGCGTCGCCCCGGATGCCCTCGGTCCGGCCTGCGCGAGTGCGTTCACCTCAGCGTGCGGACCCCCGTAGCGCTCGTGGTACCCGGCCCCCACGATCTCGCCATCC
>JALGZG010000335.1 GCA_025782345.1 bacterium
GACGAGGCCGTGCGAGCCAGGGCGATGCTGTACCTGGCCGTCAGCTACGAGAGCGAGGGGCTCTGGGACAGCGCCGTTGCGCAGCTCAATGCGCTCGCCAGAGAGCATCCGACGACGCTCTACGGGCTCACGGCGCTTCAGCATGTCGCTGAACTTTATGAGGAACTGGGCGAGAGCGACGCTGCGCGCGCCGCTCTCGACAAGGCGGTCGACCACTACGAGCGTGTGATCCGGGACTACTCATCGACGCCGGCCGAGCTGGCCGCGCGCGGCTACTTGATCAGCACGAGGCTCAAGCAGGAAAGGTGGGAGGACGCGGCCAGGGTCCTGGCGGAGACGGCCGAGCGCTTCCCCGATTCCCAGTCCTCGCCCGACATGATGCTGCAGGCGGCCGACATATACGAGAGCAGGCTCGCAGATCCGGAGGCGGCCGCAGAGGCCCTCCGGTCGGTGGTGGATCTCTTCCCGGGCACGCTGGCCGCGGTAGCGGCCGAGCGGCGTCTCGGGGAACTGGAGGAATAGGCGAACTCGATCTGTAACTTCCCGGAGGAAGCATGTCCGCGCCCGAACACAAGGTGCTCCTGGTAGTCGAGCGCGACCGCGCGATTAGCGCGCTCGTGTCCGATGCCAACCCGACGTCATGCGAGCACGACATTCATCGCTCGGACACCGTCGCCGATGCGGCCACCTCCATAGGAACGCTCCACCCCGACGTAGTTGTCATGGACGCGGAACTGGTCTTCGGGAGTGGAGTCGGTGAGCGGGAGCCGTCGCTTCTCGATATCATCCGTGAGATCGCCCTGCCTCCGAAGGTCATCGTGGTCGCCGACACGGAGAACCGAGAGCTGGCGGCGGAGGCCATCCGCCTCGGCGCCTTCGACTACTGCGTGAGGCCCATGCGGACCGATGAGTTCTCCGTGCTTCTTGGACGGGCACTGCACATACGGGAGCTTGAGGCGGGCATCGAGGACCTGCCCGGCAGGCTTTCCAGCGTCGAGCGCTTCGAGAACCTCGTGGGAAGCTGCGATGCGATGCGCGCAGTGTTCTCCGCTGTCGCGAGGGTCGCAGCGACCGACGCGTGCGTCCTGCTCGTCGGGGAGTCCGGGACAGGCAGGCGGATCATCGCTCGCGCGATACATCACCTGAGCCCCAGGTGCGGCGGGCCTTTCGTCGTGGTGAGTTCCGGCGGCGTCGCGCCCGAGGCCATGGAAGGCGAGATCTTCGGTCGAGTGGGCCGGGACCCCCTGTCCGAATCCGGACGGGGCTCCGGACTGCTGGAACAGGCTGACGGAGGCACGCTTCTTCTGGAAGGCGTCTGCGGTCTTCCTCTGCCGCTCCTGGCAAGGCTGACCGCCCTCCTTCGGGAGCGAGAAACGCGCCCCGACGTTCGGATAGTCGCGTCCACCGATCACCCGCCGAGATGCGGCGCGGCGTCGGGTGCGGGAGAGGACTCTCCCACGCTTCGGGAGGATCTGTACTACCGCCTCGGCGTTGTGACGATCGAGCTGCCCCCGCTCAGAGAGAGGGGAGAGGATATCGCGATCATGGCCCGGGCGTTCCTCGCGAAGTACTCGCGCGAGCACGCTCGGGCCCTGTCGGGATTCGGCAGGTCAGCGATGGCGTCGATGATGAGCCACGGATGGCCGGGGAACGTCGCTGAGCTCGAGGCTCGTGTGCGGCGTGCGGTCATACTGTCGCGCGGCCGACTGGTGAGCGCGGTCGACCTGGGCCTGAACGGTAACGGCCGGTCCACCGATCGCTCGCTCGCGGAGGCAAGAAGTGAACTCGAGCGCAGCATGGTGACCGATGCCCTTCTCCAGGCGGCGGGGAACGTTTCCAGGGCCGCCCGGGCCATCGGAGTAAGCAGGCCCACGATGTACGACCTGATAAGGAAGTGCCAGCTGGACTTGTCCAATTTCAAGGGGCTGGCACGCCGGCCGAAGCCGGTCGTGCGGCCTCCCGGTCCGGGGCGAGCTTGACACCCATAGAATCGCCCTGCCGGGCCGCCTCAGCGGCGGCCGGTCGGTCCCGTCCGTGAGATCACCGGACGTTCGCGTCCAAATAGAGCCACCAGCAGGATGGTCCACGAAGTCACCCAAAGGAGTGAGAGATGTCCGTGAGAGTAGTAGCGCTCCTTCTTTTCGCCCTCGCGGCCGCGCTTCCGCTGGCGGAGGCTGCGCACGCCCAGGGCACGAACGGTGTGGTGATAACGTCTTCTCCACCCGGGGCCGTTGTTCAGCTCAGAGGAGAACACATCTTCAGCGGCGTGACGCCGTGGACGCTCGACAGAGGTCTGTCGGGCACCTACGAGGTCCACGCAACGAAGCCAGGGTACGCCGACTGGACCGGCAGCACGTCACTGTCGCCGAGCCGGCACGATTCGATCTTCATTCGCATGCACAGGAAGACCGCCATGGCGACCGGGCTGCGCTCCGCCCTGTGTCCCGGGTGGGGGCAGTGCGATGGGCGATTACGACCGGGCCATCAGGGCCTACAACTCCGCCGACCAGGTCGACGAGATCGAAGCCACCTACGAGGTGATGCTCGATGAGTTCGACGAACTAGAGCGATGGCAAGAGACCCGCAAGCGGTGGATCTACGCGGCGGGCGCCATCTGGCTCGTCAACGTGCTCGACGCCACACTGATCATCCCCAGCGAGGGAGGCGGTACCTTTGCCGGCCTGCCTGACTCCGACGGGTCCGGGCTCTTCGCCGCCATAGACGCGGACAGGACCGTGCTCGGCTACTCGGTGTCGTTCTGAGTGCAGACTCGTTGTTGCCGGAGGTGATTCGATGAAACGATAGATGAAACGATACATCACAGTAACCGCGCTTCTGCTGGCCCTGGTCACGGGTCTGTCGGGCTGCCTCGACAGCCTCGTGGAGCCGGACCACAGTAATCCGCTGGACCCCTTGAACCCGAACACGACCTCGGTAGTACCGGCGAGACCTACGGGACTGACCGCGGTCGTCTCCGATCGGCTTGTCGAACTCTCGTGGTCCGTTGGCAACGCGTCAACGATCGACCACTATCGTGTCTACCGATGGGATGTGGAGGACGGGGAGAACGAGAACTACGAGTTGATCGATACCACGACAGAGACGGCGTACGCGGACGCGGACGTCAGGAACGGGCAGGCGTACTACTACAAGGTGTCCGGCGTCAACGATCTTGGCCTCGAGGGCGAAGCGTCGA
>JALGZG010000251.1 GCA_025782345.1 bacterium
CATCTTGGAAACGGCTTCCGCCACCGCCCGAAGCACGCGGGCGTGCGCCTCGGTGTCGTCGCTCGCCATTCGAGCGGCGCCGAGGGCCTGTTTCAGAAAGCAGGGAACGCAGTCCAGGAATGTCTTCACGTTGCCTCGGAGAAACCGCCAGTGCGGGCGTCCTGCCCGCTGGGATCGCGCCAAACCGCCCGCGCCAAACTGCCCGCTAGGGTCGCGCCGCCTTCAACGCCTTCACGAGCGCATAGGTCGCGTCGACCTCCCCGATCTCGATCTGGGGTTTCGGGTCGCCGTGGAAGTCGGTGCCGCCCGTCTTGAGCATACCGTGCTTGCCTGCCAGTGAGGCGTAGTGCCCCACGAGTTCGCCGAGTTCGTCCTTCGAGATGAGCGGCTCTCCGTTGTGGAAGGGACGGTTCTTGTCGTAGGTGTAGTAAACCTCGAGTCCCTTCACACAGGCGCCTGCGCAGGTCGCTATGATCTCGTCGACGATCGGGTCTATCATGCTGCCGCCTTTGGCGAACGTGGTGTTGTAGGCCCCCGGGTGCGCGAGCACGGGCACTCCACCCGCGCGCTCGATGAGCGGTACGGTCTCCTCGAGCTTCAGGCTGAAGTCCTTCGACACGTGCCACTCACCACCGAACGACGTCCGGTCGAAAAACTCCTGAGATGGGAAGTCCGGATGGTAACGATGCAGCACCTTCCAGATGTGCGGGCGCCGCACGGTGTCACCCGCGGCCTCCTCGAGCACCTCGTCCGCCTCTATCGGAAGCCCGTTCTCCGCGAGCACGGCGATCTGCTTGACGAGCTTGCCGTTCTTCGCGTCCTGAAGTCTCTGCAGGACGCCCTCGAGCTCGGCGAAGTCCGGGTCGACGAAATACCCCAGGATGTCTATCTCGATCAGGTGCCTGACAGGGTCGTGTGCGATGCCTATCTCCACGCCGGGGATGACCTCAACGCCGTGCTTCTCCCCCGCCGCGAGCGCCTCCCGGACGGAACCGGTGGAATCGTGGTCGGTGATGGCGATGGCGGCAAGCCCGAGCGACTTCGCCCTCAGCACAAGCGTCTCGGCGGTCTCCGAACCGTCGGAGGCCACGGTGTGCATGTGCAGGTCAACTCTGGAGTCGTCTGAGACGGTCACGCCGACCTCCCCACTAGACCTCGATACCGAAGACGCCCTTCAGAGCGAAGCCGGCGGCGACCGAGATGACAAAGAAAGCAAGAAGCCAGTTGACGGTGAGCCCGAGGCACTTGAGCTCACGATGCGGATACGTGACGTGGACCGACTCGACGATCGAATCGCCCGGGATGGGCGGCTCTGCCGGATAGAGGAACGCGTTCCACGAGTTGGCGCGCGCCTTGACGGCGCCGACCTTGCCGAGCTTCCGCTCGGGGCCGACGTCGAGCGACTTGTGCACCGTCCCGCCAGGCGTCTCGAGCGCGAGCTGGTGGTGTCCGGGCAGTTCCGCCATGATCTCCCAGTCTACCTCGCTCTTCGAGTCGATACGAAGCGCCGGAGAGACAACCCGGACGCCCTTCGGCGCGACGAGTGTCAGGTCCGTCTGCGAGGGAACGGTTCCCTCCCTGAGCTTCACCGAGACCACGGCCGTGTCCCCCGGCATGAGAGGCTCGTTCGCGTAGCGGATGCCGAGCTGCACCATGATGACGAGCACCGGTATGAAAATGAACACGAGCGGCCGCAGCGAATGGCGCAGGTACTGCAGGTTGCTCCTGATCACGCTCCCGATGGCCGAGAACATGACGAGCGTGTCGTTCCGGAAGATCCACATCTCCATGATGTAGGCCTTGAGCTTGTCCTTCGTCTCGGAGATCTTCTTCTGGTTGGACGTCTTCCCGAATATCAGAAGCATGACGACGCCCGTAACGACGGACACGACGGCCAGCCCCACCCATGGGTGGAGACCAGCGAACGGTGTCAGGATGGCGTCGAACGCGCCGGTTATCGCTCTAAGAATCGGCCACATGTTCGCGAACTTCTTCACCTTCTCGAGAAGCTCCTTGTCTATCTTGAGATTCCCTCCGCCGAACATACCATCCTCCTTCGCGGCCGCCGCTCGCGAACGACCCGGCGGTGCCTGAGTTACTCACGGCGTGTGAGCCGCGGGTACCCGCTCCCCTACTCGAACACCGACCTCCCGACCATCCAGTTCCGCTTGGCGATACCGTACTCGGCCAGAAGCGTCGGCGCCATGTCGTAGAGCGACGGGGCTTCGTGCGTGATCAGCTTGTTCGTGAACAACACGCCCGGAACGTGGTGATAGTCCGCGCAGTGGTCGCCGCTCCATTTGTCCAGATTGTCGCTGACGAGCTCGGACGGTACCTGGCCCGTCGCCGTCTTGTCAGAACCGCGGTAGCCCCAGCCGTACCCGACGACGATGTCGGGAGCGGTGCTTTTGTAAGGCCCATGGTAGACCTCGCTGGCCTTGTAGGCCTTCACGACCATCAGCTGGTCCGTCTTCGGGTCGCGCACCTGTTCGAGCTTCGCAGCTATCTCATTGACGAGCTCAGCGGCCTCGCGCCCCGGGCGGACGATGCCCCGTCCCTCCCGGTTCGCCGTGTTGACATAAAGCGCGTTGATGCCGAGGCCGTAGGCCGTCGTCTGCGTCCAGTCGACGCCGAGCAGCCACTCGACCTGCGCCGGCCTCACTCCCGGCTTGAGGACCAGGTAGCCCTCGTCGTAGAGCCATTCAGATGGAACTGCCGGTAGTAGGGCGCGAACCCGTGGTCGGACAGCACGATCAAGGTCGTGTTCTCGTCTATCGTACGCATGACCTCGCCGAGCACGTCGTCGAACTTCAGATAGAGATTCTCGAGGAAGTCGGAGAACTCCGCGTCCTCCTCGGCGTTGTAGGCCGGATGCCCGACGTCCATGCAGCGCCACATCATGTGCGTCGACTGGT
>JALGZG010000295.1 GCA_025782345.1 bacterium
CTTCTCGGGCGGGAACGTGATGGGAACGCGCAGGACATGACAGGGCACGTAGCAGTCGTCGAGTACGCTCCAGAAGGTCTTGCTCTTGCGCATGAGTCGAATCGACGGCTTGCCCACGGGGATGGTGAACTTGCCCAGCTTGATGCTTCTCTCGGGATTGCTGATCCGGGTCGACGAGAGAATGGGGAAGTACGTCTTCTCGTCGCGCCCGAGGAAGTCGAAGATGTTGTGACGTGACGCGTCGACGCCGGTCGCGAACGTGGACCACGCCACGGGTGACATCGAGGGACACGCGGTCTGGAGCGGCTTGAACGAGCCCTCGTCCGCGAGCTTCTTGAAGTTGGGAAGCAGCCCCTCGTCCATGTAGCGCTGCGTGAGGGTAGGGTCGAGCCCGTCGAGGCCAAGGACTATGGCGCGCTCGCGCGGCGAAGCGCACGGAACGGCCAGGAGATGAGCGAGCCCAGAGCCAGGAAGAACGTGATGAAGACGACCGCCAGCGAGCCGACCACGGCGAAGCCCGCCCCCGGCCCCACGTAGGCGTGGGCGGTGGACGGGTAAAGGACGGCCGCCGCTAGGGCGGCCGTGATGATTGCGAGTGTCCTGTGGTGACTTGGCATTGCTCTCCTGACACCTCTTCTCGTGCGCGCACTATCTATAATAGACAGACGCCGCCCCGCTTTCAAGCTCGGGACGACTCCCGCGGCCTGGCCGGGACCGCTCCGGCGGCCCGGCCTTCACTCAGGAATGCGCCCCCGGCAGACAGGCGGCGTCCGCGGGCCGCAGAACGCACCCGATACTAGTTCACAGGCGGTCACAGCCCACGTATAATCGTCGTTTCATGCAAGATGGATGCCCAAAGGAGGACCGGGTGGCCCCTACGCGGCCAGAACGCGCGAGCGAGGTAGTACCCGGGAGACCGCTCGTCTCCGAGTCGCTCCTCCTGCTCGCCTCCGCCATCTGGGGGTTCGCGTTCGTGGCGCAGCGCATCGCGATGGACCACATCGGGCCCTTCACGTTCAACGCCGTGCGGTTCGCCCTCGGAAGCCTGCCCATGCTGCCGCTCATCGCGCTCGCGCGGCGCCGCAACGGAGGGTATGCGCCCGACCGCCCTCCCCTGCGCGGACTCCTTCTGAGCGGACTTGCAGCCGGGGCGCTTCTCTACGGCGGCGCCTCCCTGCAACAGCTCGGCATTGTGCACACGACCGCGGGCAAGGCCGGGTTCATCACGGGCCTCTACGTCATCATCGTGCCCATCCTCGGGCTCCTCTGGAGGATGCACCCGGGGCCGAGCGTCTGGGCGGGCGCCGTGCTGGGGATAGTGGGGCTGTTCCTCCTCAGCGTGACGGAGCACTTCACCATCGGGCTGGGCGATTCGCTCGTCCTCGCCGGAGCGTTCTTCTGGGCCGGCCACGTGATCCTCGTCGGATGGCTCATCAGGCGGATCGATGTCGGCACCCTCGCGTTCCTGCAGTTCACCACGTGCGCCGTCCTTAGCTTCCTCACAGCTCTCGTGGTCGAGGACATCCGCATCGACGGCATCATCGCCGCGGCGGGGCCGATCCTCTACGGCGCATTCATCTCGGTCGGCATCGCCTACACGCTCCAGCTCATCGGGCAGCGCAGAACGCCCCCCTCACGCGCGGCCATCATCCTCGGACTCGAGGCGGTCTTCGCGGCCGTCGGCGGGTGGGCCATCCTGAACGAAACGCTCTCGTCCAGGGCTCTCGTGGGCTGCACGCTCATGCTGGCCGGCGTCATCGTCTCGCAGCTCAGGCTCCGGAGAAGAGCCGTAGCGCGCTGAACATACGACGCCCCTTCCCCGTCCAATGCCCCAACGGACGCGCCCGCCGGCGGCCCATCCCGCGCTCCTCGGTTGACATGGCCCCGCCGCGCCGGTACGCTGTATGTACCAAGAAACAGGGAAGCACTCACCGAGCCACCATCCGGGCCGCAGAGCGGTCCGGGGAGAGGAAACACTCATGAGACGGCACCGGGGAATCACACGGACAACCTGCATCCTGCTGGCATTGACGCTCGTGGTCACCCTCGCTCTGACCTGGACGGCCTTCGCCCAGACCGGCGCCTCGCCCGGGGCGAGCGGCTCGTCAACGGCCGCCGGCGCCACAGAGCAGCCCACGCCCGGCAAGCTGACGGAGGAGCCCAAGACTCCGAAGGAGCCCAAGGCTATGAAGGGGCCCGTCCCCTACAACATGCTGGACGAGGCGGACGAGGACCTGTTCCTCGC
>JALGZG010000398.1 GCA_025782345.1 bacterium
CGGTCGTGTGGGACGGGCGGGACGACGCCGGGAGGGAGATGAGTAGCGGCGTCTACTTCCTGAGCGTGAGTGCCGGCAACTGCAGGAGAGTTGGGAAGCTGCTGCTCATCAGATAGCATGATATGACACCGGTCGTTCTGGAAGACCCGCCGTCCGGCCGTCAATGCCGGCGTCTACTTCTGCTGCCTCTCGGCCGACGGTGTCACCGTCACGCGCAAGATGGCCCTCCCTGAGTAGTATCACCACAATCGAGGTACGGAGAAGGCGCACGCTGATGGCAGTCTTGGTTGCCTTGGTTTCCCACAGGAGAGCCGTGTGACGGAAGACCTCATGCACGGTTCGATCAGGGGAGGCTGAGACAGCCTCTGACCGCCACTCCTCCACATCGACGTGAGATAGTCGCGGCAGTGGATGTAGTCGCCGTACATCCAGATGAGATCCGGTCAGGCGTTGACCGATGGAATCACTCCTCGTTCAACAGCGGTCATGAGAAACGGCTCCGCTTCTGCCTTGCCCTGCATGTAGTCATCCATCCATCCATCCGGGACCGGGATGGCTGAGTTCCCAGAGAGTCGAGATAGAGCGGCGGGCCGGTGGTGAAGACGATGTCGGGCTGCCACCGGATGATCTGATCCACGGCCTCGGTATCGAGTAGCTGGATATCCGAGGCATGTACGAATACCCTGTCCTCCAACTCGATGCGGGTCATCATGACCGTTCCCAGATGAGTGTTCGCTTCGCCATGCGGCACGGGTGGTGAAAAGGACAGCGGGCCTTCAGTGCGACCTTCGACAACCCGCAGATTGTCTCCCGTGAGTTCCTGCAGGTCGTGAAAGCGCCGGCGCATCTCAGGACGAGACTCGTGGCCGTTCTTGCTCCAGCCACGAAGTTCCGAGAAGCGCTCCGGCAGCATTGCGAAGGAGAGCTGGAAAGGATTAGCGTCTTTGAGGGGTACATGATCACCGTGAAAATGGCTGAATACGACATCGGTGGCATCATGCAGCAGGTCCACAATGCCGCGGCGCACATGTCGGCCGACGGCTATCTGCACGGGATGAGGGTGGAGCCCGTGGCGGTAGAAATCTGGCAAGAGATGGAATGGACCGCTTGGCAGACAGATCTAGTGTAACGTGTTTTCGGGGCTCTGGGGAGAGCAGGGAGAGAACTCTGGCAGTCACCCGATGTCGAAACGCGCGAGTCTTTGGATTCTACACACAGAGAAGGCAGTTTACGAACCCGAAAGCACTGCAGAAGGTCAGCTACGGGATGTACACACTGACCTCCGGGAAAGACGGCAAGCTCAAGGGGCAGATCGTGAATGCCGTCCTGAGAGGGGCGGCCGTCTTTTTTGGCGCGTTGCCGCTGCGTCCGTCGCGGTAAGGTCACTCGTCGAGGGGGCAGGGGAGATTGACGTAACGCTTGCCGGTCGCCCACTTTGACAGTATCATGGCGCCCGAAGGGCGATGGCCAGCGGCGCAGGCGGTTTCATGGAGGTTGAGAACCGATGGAAGGAGCCATGAAGCAACGGCCACGTCGCGTCGCGTTCGTCGGCAGCAGCCTACCCCGCAAGTGCGGTATTGCTACCTACACGGCGGACCTTTGCGACGCGCTGGAGGTGCTGGACCGGGAGGCGGAGTTCTTCCAGGTGGCCGTGACCGACGCGGAGCCGGGCTACGCCTACGGGCCGCGAGTGCACTTCGAGGTCGCGGAGAAGGAGGTTGCAGCCTACCGGCGCGCGGCCGATTTCCTGAACCTGAGCGGCGTCGAGGTTGTCAGCCTGCAGCACGAGTTCGGCCTTTTCGGCGGGCCGGCCGGCAGCCATGTCCTGGCGATGGTACGAAACCTGCGTATGCCGGTGATCACTACCCTGCACACCATCCTGGACCGCCCAGACGGGGCCCAGCGCAGAGTGATGGACGAGCTTGCCTCACTCTCCGGCCGGCTGGTGGTGATGAGCCGCCGCGGCGAGCGGTACTTGCGCGAGATCTACGGCGTCCCATCCGAGAAGATCGACTTGATTCCCCACGGCATTCCCGACGTGCCCTTCGTTGACCCCAACTTCTACAAAGACAAGTTCGAGGCCGAGGGCAAGATAGTGATGCTGACCTTTGGCCTGCTCTCGGCCAGCAAGGGCATCGCGAACGTGATCGAGGCGTTGCCGACCATCTTGGCTAAGAATCCCAACGTTGTCTACCTCGTGGTCGGCGCCACCCACCCGCACGTGCTCCGCAACGAGGGTGAGTCCTACAGGCTCGAAGTCGAGCGGCTGGTCCACGAGCGCGGTGTGGAGTCGAGCGTGGTGTTCCACAATCGCTTCGTGAGCTATCAGGAGCTGGTCGAATTCCTGGGGGCCGCCGACATCTACATCACCCCCTATATCAACGAGGCCCAGATCACATCGGGTACCCTGGCCTACGCCGTGGGCACGGGCAAGGCGACGATCTCCACGCCTTACTGGTACGCCCAGGAGCTGCTGGATGACGGCTGCGGTGTTCTGGTGCCCTTCAACGATCCGGCGGCCATCGCCGATAAGGTGGTGGAACTGCTCGACGACGAGCCCGCCCGCCACGCCATGCGCAAACGGGCCTACCTGCGCGGCCGTGAGATGATCTGGCCGGAGGTCGCCGGGCTCTACGCGCGGAGCTTCGAGCAGGCCGTGGTCCGGCACAAGCGGCCGTCTGACCCCGATGGGATCTTCGTCACCATGAACAAGCGGCCCCGCGAACTGCCGCGCGTGAAGCTCGACCATCTCCGCCGCTTGACCGATGACACCGGCATATTCCAGCACGCGGTCTTCGCCGTGCCGTGCTCCTCGAAGAGATCGAGGACAAAGTTTCCTCCATTGCCAAGGATCTGGCCCCCCGCTACCTGGCCTTCCTGTGGTACGCCTTCGACCCGGTCTCCTGCCGCTTCCGCAATCTCCTGTCCTACGAGCGCACATGGAGCGACGGGGAGCTTTCCGAGGACGCCAACGCCCGGGCGCTGTGGGCGCTGGGAACCGTGCTGGGTCGCTCCACGAACGGGGGCCTGCGCGGGCCGGCAGGGAACCTCTTTGAACGCGCGTTGCGCGATTCACGAGTACCTGCGGAGATTCGCCGGAGATCGCAACGCCCAACTGGCCCGCGAGACGCTCGCCGACCGGCTGCTGGACATCTACCGCCGGGCCAGTGCCCCGGAGTGGTCCTGGTTCGAGGAGATAGTCAGCTACGACAACGGCACGTTGCCACACGCCCTGCTGCTCTGCGGTCGCTGGATGGCAGACCGGGCGGAGATGACCGATGTGGGACTCGAGTCTCTCGACTGGCTGGTCCGACTGCAGCGGCCGAGCGGCCAGCATTTCGTGCCGGTTGGTTCGAACGGCTTCTACCGCCGCGGCGAATCCCGCGCCCGGTTTGATCAACAACCACTGGAGGCCTATACCATGGTCTCTGCCTGCCTGGAGGCGCACCGGCTGACTGGCGACGCGCGCTGGCGGAAGGAGGCCCAGGTGGCCTTTGACTGGTTCCTGGGCAGCAACGACATCGGGCAGCGCTTGTACGACGCCCGCAACGGTGGCTGCCGAGACGGCCTGCACGTTGACCGAATCAACCAGAACCAGGGGGCGGAATCGACCCTGGCCTTCCTGCTCTCGCTTGTCGAGATGCGCCTGGCCGAGAACATCATCCAGGAAACGGAGGCTTCATGAGCGCTGACGCGAACGGCCCCCTGTTGGTCCGCAGCGAGAGCAATCCCATACTCACGGCCCGGGACTGGCCCTACTCCGTGAACACCGTCTTCAACCCCGGGGCGGTGCTTCTGCCGGACGGGACCACCCTGCTACTCTGCCGCGCGGAGGATCACCGCGGGCACTCGCACCTTTGTGCGGCGCGCTCGACCAATGGCATCGACGGCTGGCTCATCGACCCGGAGCCGACCCTGGCCCCTGATCCGGAGAAGCGCCCCGAGGAGCTCTGGGGCATCGAGGATCCCCGCATCACCTACGTGCCGGAACTGGGCCGCTACGCGGTGCTTTACACATCCTACGCGGAGAGCGGTCCCGGCGTGTCGTTGGCACTGACCACGGACTTCCACGCGTTCGAGCGCCTCGGCATGATTGTTGCGCCGGAGGACAAGGACGCCGCGCTCTTCCCGCGCCGCATCGGCGACTGCTGGGCGCTGATCCACCGGCCGGTCGGTCCCAGTGGCGCGCACATCTGGATCTCCTACTCGCCGGACCTGCGCCACTGGGGCAGTCACAAGATGATCCTCCCGGCGCGCCGCGGTGCATGGTGGGACGCCGGCAAGGTGGGGCTCTGCACCCCGCCCATCGAGACAGAGCGTGGCTGGCTCCTGTTTTATCATGGCGCGCGGATGACCGCGGCGGGGTGCATCTACCGCGTGGGCGCGGCGCTCATGGATCTCGAGACGCCCGATCGTTGCCTGCTGCGCTGCGACGAGTGGCTCTTCGGCCCAGAAACAGACTACGAGTCCTACGGCGACGTGGACAAGGTCGTCTTCCCCTGCGGCCGGACGGGACGTCCCCCCGCTGACTTGAGATAGGCGCCGTGGCGTCATCCACCGGCAGTGGGTGTGCTCGCTGATCCCGAGCTCCCGGCATGCGATTCCCACCCTTGCCAGTCTGATGGCGAGTCAGAAACATCTTGCATTGGCGTTCCCTCAGAGGGAGACTCTCTAACCGAGGATGGACACAGGAGGCGTGTGCACTTGAGAGGAGGTGCTACGGTGAGAGTTCGTGGCTGTGCCCTGGTCATTGTGTGTTGCCTGCTGGTGCTCGTTTCTTGCGGCACGAACCCCACGGGGAGTTCGGGCCTTGCTCGGATCACGGATTTGCGGGTCGTTGAGACGACACTCGACTCGATAACCTTGGGGTGGACTGCTCCATCAGCCTCGGGAGATGCTCTCTTCTACGACGCTCGCTACCTCGCGGCTTCGGAGATGGGAACGGAGACGGAGATAACCGAGGAGCTTTGGGCCATCGCCGATACGGTAGCAGGGGAGCCGCCGGTCTCCGAAGCCGGGACCGAGGAGTCGCTTGTAATCGGAGGGCTGCCAATGGACTTCGAGTGCTTCGTGGCGATTCGGACCGTGAGGGGAGCCGATGGCGCGAGGTCGCGTATCTCTAACACCGTGACTGCGACACCTGAAGGGTGCTGGGAGTGCAGTAACCCGTCCCTGGGGATTCCGAATAACGACCCCGCGGGCGTCTACGACGTCATAGCATTCCCGGATCAACTCGAGATAGGAGAGATTCAAGTATACGTGAACATCACGCACACGTATATCGGCGACCTGATCGTCGAGGTGACGTCACCCGGGGGGACGACCGTCCGCCTCCACAGCATGTCGGGCGGGTCCGCCGACGACATCATCGGCACGTACGGTCTCGATCTCCCGGTGGCCGGTCCCGGTTCGCTCGACGATTTCATCGGTGAGCTCAGTCAGGGTAACTGGACGCTGTGGGTGAGCGACAACATATGGGGGGACGTCGGCACGCTCAACGAGTGGTGTGTCGGAGTGTGGGGCAGCGCCCCCTGAGCCTCTGTGCCGGACGCAGGACCCGTCGGGGCCAGCGTCCGCAATCGAGGGTGTGAGTCCCGACCCGTTCAGCCCTGTCGCGACGGTCACAGATGCAGGAAGCCCGGGTCCCTTGGACCCGGGCTTCTCTGTAAGCTGGTAGCGGGGGCAGGATTCGTAGCCGATTCGGAGCAGTTGCCAGTCGTCAACGCGCACTGGCGCTACCAGGGAGCCAAGCACGCTGAGCGGGTGATGGTGAGGGTTGGCGTCATTCCCTGACGCCCGAGCGACCTGCAAGATCCGGAGATAG
>JALGZG010000052.1 GCA_025782345.1 bacterium
ACAGCATAGACGGAGCAGACGGTAAGCCGAGTTCTGTCGGAAGTGTTACCTTCCGTGGCGATCATTCATCTGGGACGCCGATTGCCCGACGCCTCATGCGACCGACCCGAGAGTCATAGCGAAGCGGGCAGCTTCTCCTCTCCTATTTGGTCTCGCTCCGGGTGGGGTTTACCTAGCTGCTCCCGTCACCGGGAGCACTGGTGAGCTCTTACCTCACCTTTTCACCCTTGCCGGGACCCCGTTGCCGGGGTCCTTAGGCGGTTTCCCTTTCTGCGGCACTTTCCTTAGGATCGCTCCCACTGGGAGTTACCCAGCACCCTGCCCTGTGGAGCTCGGACTTTCCTCAGGTGACACGAGGCCACCCGCGACCGCCTGGTCTACTCCGTCCGATCTTCGTATTGCCCCCCCCCTCGCCGTCGAGATCGCGAGTGCGCCGCCCAGTATCGCTCCAACCCGACGCATCGCCCACGGGGTCAGCGCACCATACGAGCGCCTGTCTGGGCGAGCCTGTCGGCCCTGGCGTTCTTCTCCCTCGGTATCGTCTCGAATCTGACCGAGTCAAGACGGGAGAGCAGCTGCTCGATCTTGAGGTATCGATCTATGAGCTTCGTGTCCTTGACCTTATAGCGCCCGGTGAGCTGATTCGAGACGAGTTCGCTGTCGAGTCGCACGGTGACACGCCGGGCGCCCAGGGCCAGAGCCCTCGCGAGTCCGATCCTCACTGCCTCGTACTCAGCCACGTTGTTCGTCGCCCGTCCGAGGTGCTCGCGGAACTCC
Organism: bacterium; assembly: GCA_025782345.1. Taxonomy (GTDB): domain Bacteria; phylum Joyebacterota; class Joyebacteria; order Joyebacterales; family Joyebacteraceae; genus JALGZG01. Next base: position 778 of record JALGZG010000052.1, read on the forward strand.
TCGATGGTCTCACCCTCAGGGGTCAGAATCACCCCGCCTGCGCCCGACGGACCGGGATTTCCCTTGGACGCACCATCCGTATAGATGACAACCTCGGTGTACGGTTGCCGGGATGCCGCGGTGGCCAAGTTGTCGTCGCCGCCGCCTGGACTCCCGCCGTCTCCCTCCTTTGGAAGACCGAACTCCATCGGCGCGGTCACCGAGCCCGCGAACGTGGCCACACTATCGAGGAAGGCCGCTGCCCGCTCCTCGGAAAGGCCGGCGTCGTCGGCCGCTTCCTTCCAGGTGCGCCCGGCCGCCATCGCCCTGACGAAATCCTCCTCCCTCCTACCCAACGTCCTTCTCCTTCCGCCAGTAGAGGAGCCGCCCACAGCCGTCGCACTCTGTGAAACGGGCGGCTCGTTTGACCTCGATGACGGTCTGAGGCGGCAGGCTCTTGTAGCACCCGGAGCAGGTGCCATCCACCACCTGCGCCAGCGCGCAGTCACCCTTGCTCCTGAGTATGCCCTCGTACCGCCTGAGCAGGAGCTCGTCGACCCGCATCGCGATTCGGAGCCGCTCGTCACACTCTCATCGATCGTGCGGTCGGTCTCGACCGCCTCTGCACCCGCCCGCTCCGCGTCCTCGGACAGCTTCTCTGTCTCCTCGAGCAGTTTGAGGACGCTGTCCTCGAGATCCGAAATATCCTGCTTGGCGAACCCTATCTCGTGAGTGAGGGCCGCGTACTCCTCGTTGGTCCTGATGACGATCTGCTTGGCCTTGAGCTCGTTGATCCGGACCGTCGCGTCCTCGAGTTCGTGCTCTCTGTGCTGGCGCTCTTTCTTCGCCTCCTCCAGGGCGCGTTCCTTCTCCTGCTGCATGGCCCGCACGCGCGCTCTCTCGCTCTCGAACTCAACAGATCGGCGAGATCGGCGTCTATCTCCTGAAGCTCGAGCAGAAGTTCGAGTTGCTCAAGCACGAGTTCCCCCTCAAGAACGATGCCGGCAGACGCGCACGGACACAAACAACAGGCGCGCCTGGTCGGACACACCTGCGTCGACCTACGGGCTTCCGCACAACGTTGCTCTGTCAACGCGCCCGCTGCGGGCGCGCTTCAATCTGTTCGCTGGTATGGTGGGCGATACTGGGCTCGAACCAGTGACCTCCGGTATGTGAGACCGGCACTCTAACCAACTGAGCTAATCGCCCCCATGGCTTGGTATTCTTGGTGGGCCCACTCGGATTCGAACCAAGGACCTACGGATTATGAGTCCGCTGCTCTACCGCTGAGCTATGGGCCCGCCGGAAGCTCGTGACTAACCCCTCCGGCCGAACGCGCAGTTTAGCACGCCAACCCGAGGGGTGTCAACGAATCCACCTGGAACGGACCGGTTGCCGTGGGAAGTCAAGGGAGGTCGATGTACCCCTTGAGGCGGCTTCTCCGCTTGTAGTGCCTGAGCTTGCCAATGGCCTTCTTCTCTATCTGGCGGACGCGCTCTCGGGTCACACCGAAGATGGTCCCGACTTCCTCGAGAGTCATGGGAGCACGGTCCCTCTCCAGACCGAAGCGCAGTCTGATTATCTTCTCCTCGCGCGAGTCCAGTTCCGCCAGAACCTGATCGATCTCGCTCTGCAGCAGCTTGAAAGATGCGTACTGGGAGGGCGAAACAACCTTCGTGTCCTCGACGAAATCCCCGAGACTCGAATCCTCGTCCTCGCCTATCGGGCGGTCGAGCGAGATGGGTTGCTGCGCCGCCTTGAGGATACCCTTGACCTTGTCCTCGGTAAGATCGAGCTTGTCCGCGATCTCGTCCACCGACGGATCCCTGCCCTCTTCCTGCACAAGCTGGCGGGTCGTGCGCACGACCTTGTTGATGGCCTCTATCATGTGGACGGGGACGCGGATGGTCCGCGCCTGGTCCGCGATGGCGCGCGTGATGGCCTGCCGGATCCACCAGGTGGCGTAGGTCGAGAACTTGTACCCGCGCGTGTAGTCGAACTTCTCGACAGCGCGCATTAGCCCTGTGTTGCCCTCCTGGATGAGATCGAGGAAGTCCAGCCCCCTGTGCGTGTATCTCTTGGCTATCGAGATGACCAGCCGCACGTTCGCCTCGACCATTTCCGTCTTGGCAATGCTCGCCTCAACCTCACCCTTCCGGATGCGGTAGGCCATGTCCGAGAGCGCGGCCGAGCGGATGCCACACTCCCGCTCGACGCGCCTGATGGCCCTCTTCCTGTTCCGAATCTCGTTGAGGGCGAGAGCGGCCTCTTTCTTCAGAGCGACCGGCGTCTTTGTGCGCGCGGCGGTCTTCGCCGCCGTCTTCGTCTTCTTCGACGCGGCTGTCTTGCCCTTGCCGGCTGCCGCCTTCCTGGCCTTCTTCCTCTTCGCTTCCTCGCGCTCCGCCTTGCGGAGCAGCGAATCGTGCACCGATGTGTGGTCGGATATCTCGACCTCCAGGGCCTTGCACTTGTCGACGAGTTCGCCAATACGCAAGGCCATCTTGCCGACTTGGGCAGGATGGAGCGCGAGCCGCTTGGTCTCCACAGCGAGGCTCTTGTGCCGTCTCTGTATGGCCTTCTTCGTCTGGGTGGCGTGCTGCGGCCGCGCCTTCTTCAGCTTCTGTTCGAGCTCGCGGCGCTCCTCGTCGAGCCTGATGATCTTGTCCATGCGGTTGACCACCCGGCGCCGCTCGTCCTTGCCCGTAGCGTTCTTCTTCTTGCGGTCCACTCCGACGAGTCCACTCCGACGACCTTGTCCAGCCTCACCTTCTCAGACCTGAGGCGCTCCGCCAGACCGGACAGTCTCTTCATCGTCGTCAGCGATTCGAATATCGCGCAGTACGTCATGTCCTCGGCGCTCTCGATCCGCTTGCAGATCTCCACCTCACCCGCCCGGTCCAGGAGCTTGACCTGTCCCATCTCACGAAGGTACATGCGCACGGGGTCGTCGAATCGCAACCTCGGCTGGAC
>JALGZG010000267.1 GCA_025782345.1 bacterium
GATCGTCGCGCTCGAGCAGATGAACTGAGGACTACTGCCGTAATGCTCACAGACACGCTGGAGACGCCGCATCACGTTCGCCACGTTCGAGCCGAAGATGCCGCGGTAGGTGTGGATCTCATCGATGACGACGTAACGCAAGTCCTTGAAGAAACGGTTCCACTTGGGATGGTAGGGAAGGATGCCCGCGTGAAGCATGTCCGGGTTCGAGAGGATGATGTTCCCCTCGTCCCGGAGCTTCCTTCTGGTGTGACGCGTGGTATCGCCGTCGTAGGTTCCGGGGCGAACGAGTTCCATCAGCCGATCGTCCAGGCCGGACAGGCGAACGAGACCCTTGAGCTGGTCCTGAGCGAGGGCCTTGGTCGGGAACAGGTAGAGTGCCTTCGCGTTCGGCTCGCCCAGGAGGGTCTCGATGACCGGAATGTTGTAGCAGAGGGTCTTACCGGAGGCCGTGCCCGATACGACGACGACGTTGTCGCCGTCTCTGATAGCGTCAACGGCCTCGACCTGATGAGAGTAGAGGCGGTCTATGCCTGCGGCGCCGAGCGCCGCACTCAGGACCTCGGGCAACGGGCGGGACAGCTCACCGTACGAAGCCGCGCGGGGAGCGTCTCGATGTGCTTCATCTGTCCTTTGTACTCGCTCTCGTGCTGGATGTGTTCTAGGAAATCAGTGATGGTCATGGCTTCCAGTTCCGATTCGCAGCCGGCTGCGGTTACGGAGGTGCAATAGGATCGGAGGAATGGAAGCGCTAGGAAGCGGACGCGACGGGATAGTCGTCCCAAGTCCGCCCGTCAAGCTCCCTTCCTGTCTCCCACTTGCGTGCGCCTCCCCATTGCTTGAAGAAGAAGGAAACGTCCTCATGCGCACACTGGTCTCGAATCTCACGAAGCCAAGAGATGTCGACTGGCCTTGCGTGAGGTCCTGATTCCCCACCGGCAATTGCCCAGTGTATTCCCTTGAGAGTGAAGTCCCTGAGACAATCCAGCAGCGGCTCAAAGGAGATGAAGCGCACGGCTGCGGGGACCGAGCGTAGACAATCGATTCTATGGAGACACTCGCTTGCTTCGACAGTTACTCCCGCCCACACGTTGGTGGGCCACTGAAGCTCCGAACACACGTGTTCGAGCCTCTCCGCCCTTTTCGTGAGCACCTGGAAGATGTGTTTGTCCGCCTTCTCCATTGTGGCGAAGACCTCACGAATGAAATCGATAGGAACGTCCTCGTGGAAGAGATCGCCCATCGAGTTTACGAATACCATTCGTGGCTTCCGCCACCTGAGGGGCTCGCCCAGAAGGTCCGGGTGCAGAGTAACCTGGAACCCGTTCCTGTACCGAGGCTGTCCCATCGCTTGCAGCCGTTTGGCCATGCGAGCAGCGTAGCAGTTGTCGCAACCCCTACTAATCCGAGTACACCCAGTGACAGGGTTCCACGTGACATCAGTCCATTCTATGGTTGACGGGCCTGCCATCCTCAACCTCCACTGCCTAGAAAAGCTCCTGCTGTGGTAGCGAGTACTTCACTGCTTCCTTGAAGAAGCTCCTAGCAAGGGCGTGCCTGCTGTAGAAGGCCAGATGATAGAGAATCAGATTCTTCTCGGGCAGCCGTATCGCCACAGCATCATCAGCTCCACCGTGCTCGTAGCCAAGCGTTCTCATCTGGCTGTCGAACAACTCGACGAGAAAGCGCTCCGGGCTAACACCAGCCTTCTCTGCATCCTTGAACTGACTGCGCCACTCCGGGACACCGCAGAAATCCTCGACAACGGAACTCGAGGACTCGAAGTAGTCCCGGTTGAATCGGTTGAACTCCATTCCCGTTGGTATGAGTGTGAGGAAATCGACCTTCCGCGAGGCGAGAGCGGCAATCGTCGAGAACCGCAAATCGCTCATGCGGGAGGGGTCGGCGAAACAGAAGCAGAGAAGTCCCTCGTCTGGTCCGTAGCGCGGAAGCTCATCCAATATCTTGTCCACCAGCTCGTTCGCGTCACCCAGAAGCAAGGCGCAGTCCCGCTTCGGATGCTCCGTTTCAACCCGTATCCGCAACGCCTCCATCAACCTGCTGTCTTGCTCACAGAATATGTACTTGGTGAAGGGGTCCGGAACCCCCAGTGCAACGAGCGCAGAAGTGCGCACGAGTTCACCTGTCTGCTTGATGCGCCCCTTTCCTGCGGCAGAAAACAGGTCGACGTACACCCGGTTCCGCCACGTCGCCTTCATGGACGTCGAGAAGATGCGAGCATAACCGTACAGGAGGGCGTACTTGTGGCGAGCATACTCCCCTATCTTGGGCACATACAACTCGTCGTCTTCGACAACCCTCAGAACCTCCGGCAGCAATCCCCTACCCCCTCATTCTCCGATTATCTTGACGAGCACACGCTTCCTCCGCCCTCCGTCGAACTCGCCGTAGAAGATCTGCTCCCACGGCCCGAAGTCGAGCGCGCCGTCCGTGACGGCCACGACTACCTCTCTGCCCCCTCCAGCCACTCCTCGTAGTCACGGTGCAGCCCCGGTTCGTCATCGTTGATGAAGACGGAGGCGGTTATGTGCATCGCGTTCACGAGGACCAGGCCTTCGCGCACACCTGACTCCGCGAGCGCGTCCTCCACCTTCGGAGTGATGTTAATGAAGGCGCGCCGGCCCGGCACTTCGAACCAGAGCTCCTTGCGGTAGCTTCTCATTTACGTGATATCCTCATGAGGCAGTGGTCGCAGCTACGTGGCTCCTCCGCGGGATGGCGGCCGCTGCTACGGATGGCCCCCGCCCTTCTTCGCCAGCCACTTCTCAACACCCAGCACCCGTATCTCCTCAAGACCACGCCGCGCGTTCTTGCCCATGTCGGTTCCCAGAAAGACCCCGAGCGTCACGCAGTCGTTCATCTCATCGCACTCGGCGCAGGTAGTGAAGCCCCTGGCCGCCGCGCACGGGCGGATCTTGCA
>JALGZG010000230.1 GCA_025782345.1 bacterium
AGCGTCGACGGCACGCGACCTTGCCACGAACTACTGGCTGGGTGACGTGGCCGCCGCGATAGGCGTCTGGGGCTACAACGGCTTCGTGAACGACGCCGATATCGACAAGCTCGGCAGCAAGTACCACGAGGCACCGGGCGGCTCGCCGGAGGACGAGATGGACGTCGGGCCGACGGTGCATCCGGCCTACGGGCGACTCGGTCTTCCGACGCCGGACGATTTCGTCGGGTTCGAAGACCTCATGATCTTCGCGACGAACTACGGCGCCGTGGCGGCGAAGGTGGTGCCGTTCCTCGGTAAGCCGGGTGCGGGTGACCTGGCGCTGGTGCTGACCGAGAACGGACGCTCCAGCAACGGCGTAGTCGAACTGGCTCTGCGTCTCGAGGGCAACCACGGTGAGGTGAAGGGCTTGACCGCCGAGCTCGAGTTCGAGGGGCTGGAGTTGCTGTCGGCTCGCCTGAGCGATGAGATGAGTTCGCCACTGGCCGATGTGTTCTTCTGGAGCGACGCGACAAGCCGCAGCGTACAGGTCGACGCGGCCGTGCTTGGCACGGACATGACGATCGGCGGCTCCGGTGATGTCGTGCTGTTCACCTTCCAGGTTCTGGATGAGACGTACTCGGTCGACTTCACGTCGGCGGAGCTGCGCGGTGCGGCGAACGAGGATCTCACGGCAGAACTCGAGGGCCTGAGTTCCGACGGCGTTCCCGTGGCGTTCAAGCTGGTCCAGAACGCTCCCAATCCGTTCAACCCTGTGACGAAGGTGGCCTACCACGTGCCGAGCGAGTCGCGCGTGACGATCCGGGTGTACGACGTGACGGGTCGTCTCGTGACGACGCTGGTCGACGGCGTGGTAGAGCCCGGCCGTCACCAGGCTATCTGGAACGGGACGAACGATGCCGGCGAGTCTGTCGGCAGCGGCGTCTACTTCTGCACGATGGAGGCGCCCGACTTCCACGACAGCAGGAAGATGACGCTCTTGAAGTAGCTCGATCCCCTGGACGGGGCCGGGCTCTGTTCCCGGTCCCGTCCGAACCCCGTGGAGCGCGAGCGGGGCCGAGTCTTCTCGGCCCCGCCCTCTCTTTCGCATCCTCTGCTCATTTGCCGGTACATTCACAAGCCTCCTTGAGCGCGCTCTATCTCTCGGATAGAATAGCAGGCAAGGGTCCGCGTCCGGGCACGCTCAGCATGGCGTGCCCACGCATCGCGATCACGGGCCCGCCGCTGCTGGAGGTGCTGCTCGGACGTGCTGGTGTGAGAGCGGAGGTGTTGGTGTGAGAGCGGAACTAGTACGAATCGAAGCGGGTGACGGTCTGGAGCTCGTCGGCCTCTACGCCGCCCCGCCGGGCGGTACCGCGAGGCGGGCCATCCTGCACACTCACGGTCTGGCGGGCAACTTCTACGAGAACCGCTTCATCACCGACGTCTGCGACGCGGTGCTCGCGAAAGGCATCGCGTTTCTAGTCACGAACAACAGGGGGCACGACTACCTCGCGGACAATCTGAAAGGCAGCGGCGTCGACACCACCTACGAACCGGGCGGCTCCACACGTGACATCATGGAAGACTGCGTTCACGACGTGTCCGGTGGCGCAGCGTTCCTGGCGGAACGCGGGCACGAGGAGATCTACTTCGAGGGGCACAGCCTCGGCTGCTCGAAGATCGTCTACTACCTCTCCGAGGTCGGCCATCCCGGATGCGCAGGCCTCATTCTGATCTCTCCTCCCGAGATGTTCGGTCTGGAGGAGGACCGCCCGGAGACGAGCATCGAAGAGGTACTGGCGCGGGCCAGGGCGCTCGTGAGCGACGGCAGGGGTGACGTGCTGCTCGAGGTCGGGCGGAACGTTCCCTACTCGGCCGCGACCTTCGTCAGTATGTACGGGGACCCATCCGTGACCGATATCTTCCCGTTCAGGCAGGGTAGTGCCGGTGATTATCGCAGGCTCGCTTCGATACCGTGCCCGATACTAGGACGAGCTCGCGACGGCCGTCGCGTCCTTCGTGGAGTCCCAGGAGCGTTCTTCCGGACGGAGGGGCGCGTGACTACGCTAATCAGAGGTGGAAGGCTCGTCACGGAGATCGATTCCTACGATTCCGATATCCTGGTCGAGGATGGTCGGATCGCGAAGATCGGAAAGGGACTCGCGTCACCCGACGGCGCCGAGGTCACCGACGCGTCCGGGAAGCTCGTCCTGCCCGGCGTCATCGACCCGCACGTCCACGTCTCTCTCGACCTCAACGGTCACGTTCACGTGTCCTCGGATTTCCGGTCGACCACGCGCGCCGCGGCGTTCGGCGGCGTGACGTCGATCCTCACGTACGTCACTCCGACGAAGGGGCAGTCTCTCTCCGAGGCGGTCGAGGAGCGCAAGGCGCAGGCCGAAGGAAATTGCCACATCGACTTCGGGCTGCACGCGTCACTGGTGAACTGGGAGGACAGGCGGGACGACGAGATACCCGAGATGATCGAGGCGGGCATCCCGTCCTTCAAGGCATACACAGTGTACTCGTCCTCGGGACTCAGGAGCAGCGAGGAGCAGCTCTACGGCGCGCTTCTGGCTGCCGGCCAACACGGCGGGCTCATCGAGGTGCACTGCGAGAACGAGTGGATCATCGAGCGGAAGATCAAACGCCTGGCGGAGGACGGGAAGCTCTCGCCTGCCGACCACGCGGCGAGCCGCCCGAGCTACGTCGAGGGGGAGGCCATCGGGGCGGTGCTGCGAGCCGCGTACGATGCCGGAGCGCCCGTCTACATCGTCCACGTGTCGACAGCCGAGGGTGTAGAGGCCATCGACGAGGCGCTCGAGCTGGGTCTGGAGGTCTACGCCGAGAC
>JALGZG010000055.1 GCA_025782345.1 bacterium
TGAGATGCGCTGCTCGACCCTGTCCTCGAACTTGTACATGCCCGACACGGCGTACTCAGAGTGGATCGAGAATATCTCATTGATGAACCACTCCACTCCGGCGAACGCCTGAAGCCCGACCTCCCATATGTCGGTGTCACGCGTGTAGTAGGTGAAGTGCAGTTCGTCGCCGGAGGGAGAGTAGTTGACGTCCTCGCCGTGAAGATCGGTGTAGCTCACCTTGGGACCGGCGCCCCAGAAGAAGCGAAGGGGTCCGTCCCCCCGGTAGAACAGCATCTGCAGCTTCAGGGTCCCCCTGTGGCTCCAGTTGGTCAGCTCAGCCGAGCCGGTCAGCTCCTGGCCGTAGTACTCGACATCCAGATCGCTGACGTCGAGATCGAGGAAGAGCCCGGCGGCCACGCGTATCGCGCGGCTGTCTGTTAGGAACCTCTGATAGGAGAGCATCTGCCCCTGGAACGCCGAGAGCGTCAGAAAGCTCTCTATGGAGAACTGCACGGCCTGCCTCCCGGCGAGCTCGCCGGCCGGCGGTGAGTACCATCCGTCGGCAACGGCGGCTGCCGGAACGGACAGAAGCGCCGCGGCAGCCAGAAATGCGCACAGTGTTCTCATGTTCTGCTCCTCCCTAGTCGTGTCTCAGCGCCTGGACCGGGTCCACTCGGGCCGCCCGTGAGGCCGGGTAGAACCCGGCCAGCAGGCTCACGCCCACGGAGAACACCAAGGCGCCCGCTATCAGCCAGACCGGCATGTAGAACAGGTCGACCTCGGGCACGCCCTGAGGACGCAGGTAGTGATTGGCCACGACGTTGGCTATTCTCGTCACCGCCCAGCCGAGCGCGAGTCCGAACGCGCCGCCGATGAAGCCTATAGTCGCTGCCTCCAAGAAGAAGATCCACCGGATATCGGTCTCGCTTCCGCCTACGGCTTTCATCACTCCTATCTCACGCGTGCGCTCGAGGATCGACGTCACCATCGTGTTGATGATACCCAGGGCTGCAACAATGAGCGCGATCGTGCCCACCGCTCCGAGGAGAGCGTCCATGATGAGAAATGTCTGCTTGATTTCCTCAAGCTCGTCGATGACGGCGAGAACTCCAAAGCCCATCTCCTCCACCGCTTCTCTGACGGGCGTGATATCGTCCATCCCTCTCGTGCGCACGTAGACGGACCCGTAGCCCTGAGTCCCCTCGGAGCTGTCGAGCAGATCCCAGACATCGGAGAACCCCAGCCTTGGCATCGCTGCGCCTGTCTCGATGGGAACGATAACGCCGCCGCGGAAGCGCGCCGCCCCGAAGCCCGAGAGACGGCCGCGCACGCCGACCACCCTCAGGCGCACAACCTCTTCCCTGAGCGGAAGCCTCGACGGAGCAGTGAAGCTCCGCATGAAGGCCCTGGCGGCGCTCTGGAGGTCCAGTGTCGAGCTCACGATCTCGACCTCGCGCCCGATGAGAGAGTCCACGGAGATCGGCACGAGTTCGCTCGCATAGAAGCTGCCGTAGGGGATCTCGCTGAACGGCTTGTAGCGACCCATCGCGGCCGGGACGGCCTGGAGGCTCGTGCGCGCTTCCTTGCCCATCATGCGCACGGTGACGGGGAAGCGAATCTCGGGGAACGCCAGCTCGACGGCCGGGATGGCACGGATGGCCTCGACCGCGGAGTCGTTCAGCGCCTTCACCGTCTGTGGAGGCTCGAACCCGCCGGCCATGATCTCGCCCACATCGATCTTCGCCGGCAGCACTTGCATGCTCGTGAAGAGGTCGTTCTCGCGGAACTCACTGGTGACGTTCTCCTGCATGCCAACGCCGAAGCTGACCATGGAGACGAGCGCACCGATGCCGATGACGACTCCGAGCGTCGTCAGCACGCTCCGGAGCTTCGTCCTCCACAGGTTCTCCAGGGACAGCCGCCACAGGTCAGGAGGGGTCATCCGTCGGCCCTCCCGCTCAGCTCGTCGATCACCCTGCCGTCGAGAAGCCTGAACACCCGGTGCGAGACTTCGCGCGCGGTCGCCTCGTCGTGGCTGACCATCACGACCGTCAGCCCGCGCTCGCTGTTGAGCGCCACGAGAAGCCCGACTATCTCCTCGGCCGTCTTGCTGTCCAGGTTGCCGGTGGGCTCGTCAGCGAGAAGGACATCCGGGGCGTTCGCAAGTGCCCGCGCGATGGCGACCCGCTGCGCCTCGCCACCGGACAGTTCGCCCGGAGTGTGGCTCAGGCGATGCTCGAGCCCGACCGAAGAAAGAAGCTCGGAGGCGCGACGTCTCCTGTCGCTCCGCGGGTAACCACCAAACGCGAGCGCGAGTGTGATGTTCTCGAGAGCGGTTCTGGATGGAATGAGGTTGAACGACTGGAAAATCATCCCCACCGTGGATCGACGGTGCACCGCCAGGTCCTGCCGACTCATCGACGTGACATCGGAATCGCCCACGACGATGCGGCCCGACGTCGCGGTGTCCAGTCCGCCGAGGAGATTGAGGAGGGTGGATTTGCCGGAACCGGACCTCCCGACGACGGAGACGTACTCACCCTTAGCGACTTCGAGGGAGACACCCTGGAGCACGGGAATGGGAACGGTTCCCTTCTGGTACGTCTTGCAGAGGTCGCGCGTGAGAACGAAGGGCGTCACCGTACCTCCAGAAGGAAGCTGCGTAGGGTGTCCGGGATCACCAGCGCGAAGAGCGAGTGGCAATTCCGGCTATGGCCAGAAGGATCACGGCGCCAAGAACCGCGACGGCAAGGCTCGGGAGATTGAAACCGATGCTGAAGCCACGACCGGTCGCGAGCTGTACGATGATGCCGCCTATGAAGGCGCCGACGACACCGACGATGATATTGAGGCAGCAGCCATGGCGCCTGCCCGTTACCATGCTGGCCACCCAGCCGGCCAGCGCGCCAAAGATGATCCATGCAAGAAGGCCCATCTCACACTCCCCCGTCTGAGAACGCCTGCTCCCCCGTCTGAGAACGCCTGTACTGCGCCGCGGGCGGAGTCCCGCCCACCGAGCGCAGATCCGCCCGCACAGTCTACCACATCCGGAATTGTGTGTCACACGGACAGCCGGGCCAGAGGCGAGGCAACCGGAGCGCGGGACCGGGCCCGCACACTGACCCGGTTGAGCCGTGGTTCGTCCAGTTCCGCTGAACTCGTTGAAGTACGCATGGTGCCGTCTCGTTCGATCGGTGCGGCCGCGCCCGCTGTTCTCGTCATCGTGCGTATGCGCCCTCTTGTCCGGCCGCCCCTATGGGACGCTCGATGAGCGCGAGCCTCATGTCGTCGCCGGGCAAGGACTCAACCCGGAGGAAGCGGGACTCGGCCATTCGGTAGAGCCCGTACAACACCGCCCCGCAGAGCACCCAGAATGTCACAGAGCCGCCGGGAAGCCGTTCCGCCGCCGCACGGACGGCGATCATGGACGTGCCCGACAGGACCCAGTGGTCGAGGTTCTCTGTGAGGAACCCCGCGAGCTGCAGGACGTGCAGCGTCATGAGCGCTATCATCCCCCACCAGAACGTGCCCTTCTTGCGCGTCTCGGTGAAGCGCGGCCGCAGCGTCGCGAGATACGGCGACAGCGCGACGAACCAGAGTCCGCACACGAGAAGCATCACCGCGGGGAAGATCGGCCCGTGGGAGCTGACGCGCCAGTCGGGGTGGTCGGCGGCGAGAGTGAGCTCTCCGCCCACAGGTACGACCCGCCCACCGTCATCCGTCGTCAGGTAGCGCTCCAGCACCTCGCCGGCCGCGATGTCCGCCCCATAGATCTCCCTGGCCGCCCTCGTGATCTGCCACGCGACGAACTCGGGCGAGCTGCCGGGGGGCGTGCTGAACAGGGAGTGTACGACGGGTGTCTTCCCGGCCCAGATGGGCCTCGACCAGACTTCGTGCGACTCCCCCCAGGGCGCAACGGCCGCGGGCGGGCTTCCGTCCAGGGATATGGCGCCGTTTCTGAGCGGAGCCGAGAGGTAGTAGTGGTCGTCGCGCTCGATGAACGTGATCAACTCACGGCCGCGTTCTCCCTTGTCAGCCACGATCCTCCCGGCACCGTACCCGAGCCCGAGGATTGCCACGTAGGGCACGAACATGGCGGCGAAGATGAAGCGTCTGGGCAGGGGGAAGGCGTCCAGCATGTAGAGCTTCCGCGGTGGTAGTCCGCTGAAGGCCAGAAACGTGTAGGAGATGATGAAGAGCAGCGAGAAACGGATGGTATCGTCCCCTCTGACCGCGCCCCCGAAGGCGCCTGACGTCGTGAACCCGGCCGCGAGGAGCATGGGCACGGCAAGTATCGGCCCGATGGGCATCTTGGTCGTGCTCCGGAAGACGGTCACGAAAAGCACCCACAGCCTGCGCGCGGCACTTCTCGCCGGCACGGATGCGGTCCACTCCGCGGGGGTGAGGCCCGCTGTCTCCCGGTCACCCTGCGATACCGCGGCTCCCGGAGGACCCGAGTCCGCCCGTCTCTCCCGGCTGAACCAGCCGGGCGCAAGCGGCGCCACCACCATCGTCCCGGGAAGTCGCCCGAGGGTCCGCCACACCAGCCAGCCTGCCAGCGCAACCGGAGCCACACTGACCGCGAGCGGCAGCAGAGCCAGGGCAAGGCCGAGCACGGAGAAGGCCGCTATCCCTCCAATGACACTCCAGACCGTACGTGGTCCGCCCGGTATCCGCTCGAGCGACGGAGACACGCTCTGTACGAGTGCCACGCTCAGCAGAAGCGCGGCGGCCGCCCTCAAGCCAAGCGCCAAGTCGGTGGGCTCGAAGACTGGCGAGGACAAACCCACCCACGCCTGTGCAGCCCACGAGAGGAAGAGCAGCATCCCCGTCGTGGCGGCGAGCACGAGGACCCCCGCGATGGACAGGGCGACCGTGTGCTCCGTCCACAGCTCCCGCGACGAGATGGGAAGTTCCATGTCGAACCTGCTGCACCGCCGCTCGGTGGCCGTGACGCAGACGTAGATGGCGGCGGGAAGCCACAGCGCCAGTACGACAAGCGTCAGGTCGAGCATGCTCCCCTCCACGTCCGGCCCCATCGAGAACCGCGCGAACGCTATGAACCCCATCATTGACAGAGTCAGGACTGGCCCCACGAACATCCAGCGCCCTACGTACCTCAGAGCGACGTCGCGTCGCGCACGTGCCCAGTTCATCCCTGACCTCCCACGAGCTCGATGAACATGTCCTCGAGCGCGATGCTCCTGCAGCTCGCGCCTCCCACGCCCAGTTCGCTCTCGAGCCGCCCGCAGGCCTCGTCCGGCGGAAGCGCGAAGACTGCGTGCAGCCCGTCGGAACGCTCGCGGACCCCCAGGCACCCGGCGATCCCGCGCACCTGCTCGCGCGTGACTCCAGAGCCCGCGGGCACGAGCGCCAGCGTGTGCGCCTCGCGCAGGGCGTCGAGTTCATCATCGATGAGCACGCCGCCGTCGTGCAGCATGACCACTCTGCCGGCCATCCGCTCGACGTCCTGCATGTAGTGCGACGAGAAGAGAATGGTGGTCCCCTCTTCGTTGAGGAGCCGGATCGACGTCTCCAGGAACTCGCGCCGGGCCGCGGGGTCGAGACCACCCGCCGGTTCGTCGAGCAGCAGGAGCTCCGGTCGATGCGAAACAGCGCACATGAGCGCCACCTGACGCGCCTGCCCCTTGCTCAGGTTCTTGATGCGCGCCCGCGGTGACAGTTCGAAGCGGCTCGCCAGTTCCCCGGACATGGTGTCGTCCCAGGACGGGAAGAGACCGCGGTGAATGTCGACGACCTCGGCCACCGTGAGGAAGGGCGGCAGTATCTGGTCCTCCGACACGTACCCCACCCGCCGCTTCACCTCGAGGGGACGCTCGCGCGGGTCCAGTCCGAAGACCCGTGCGGACCCACGCTGCGGTTCGAGCATCCCCATTGCTATCCTGATGAGAGTCGTCTTGCCCGCCCCGTTCTTCCCCAGGAGCCCGACGACCTCACCTTCCTTGACGGCGAACTCGACGCCCGCAAGGACATCCTCGCCTCCCCTGTACGACCTGTGAATCCCCTCGAATTCGAGCACGCTCATCGGGAACTCCTCTCATCTCGATCGCTCTCTGACATCGCTCCAAGCATCTCCTCGAAGAGCCTCACCGCGTCCGCTGAGTCGACGTCGAGCTGACGCACGACCGTCACCGTCCCGGCCAGACTCTGACGCACCTGGTCCATTCGTCGGTCCTCAAGGTCGGGCGCCTCTACGGCCTTGACGACGAGCGGCCGTCCGGGCCTCCGCTCGATCACGTCCTCTCTCTCGAGGAAGCTGTACGCCTTGCTTATGGTCATGGGGTTGACGCCCAGCTCTGCCGAGAGAGAGCGCGTCGACGGCAGCTCGTCGCCCGGCCCCAGCACACCGCTCGCGATGTGGAACTTGATCTGATCCATCAGCTGCCGGTAGACCGGCACGCCGCTGTGTGGATCGACAACTATCAGCATCTTCTTGCTCCTCACGATCAGATTCGAGCTTCCCTGGTCGCGCGCATTTCAAGACCGTTGATCGCCATCTGGGCGATGGCACGAATGATCGGTATTCCCCAGATGACGACGTCGGCGGTGTCGACGGCGAAGCCGATGAGTTCAGCAGGCTCCGAGGACCCGGTGCTCCGCATGCCAGTCTCGACCCCCGGGAACACGACCGAGCCTCGTATGGACGTACCGTCGAGACTGAGGCTCAGCCTCACGCCGAGATCTGCGCAGCACCCCAACCCGGACGCCCCCACTACCTCCGCCCTCGCCAGTGCCGCGCCGGGAACAGCGAGCGTGAGCGCCTGCGCGAGTAGCAGTGCTGTCATGTTGTGCCGCTTCATGGTTCTTCCTCCTGCGAGCCGGAGCCACCGCTCCGGGTAATCCGCTACCGCGCCTTCGTCCCACAAGGACCATTGTACGCCGTATTGGTGTATATGTCAACTAATACACTGAGAGAAATAGGGGAGAGGCGCCAATCGCACGTGACTCAATGAGTTACGAGGACGAGATTCTCAGGGGGTGTACTGCTCGGGGGTGTGTCGCGCGGGGTGCATCACCCGGAACAGCGGGTCACGAAGCGGAAGCGGGGCAAGCCAGAGAGGCCCGCCCCGCGTTTGACACAGCACTGAGAGACGCCTTCCGTTCCGGCTCCTCCCCTACTGGAGACTTCCGATCTCGGCCTCGACCGCCTCCAGGATCTCGCAGGATCTCACGACCTCCTGCATCGCGGTGTGGTCCTTGTAGAGCGGCCGGTCCTCATCGAGGTGCGCGATGTGCTTCCGGACGACCTCGTGAGCCTTCCGGACACCCTTGCCGGGAGTGAAGTCGCGGAAGTCGAGCGCCTGCGCCGCGGCCATGAACTCGATGCCGAGAACACCGTACGCGTTATCCAGGATCTGCCCGTTCTTGATGGCTGTGTTCATGGCCATCGAGACGAAGTCCTCCTGGTCGGCCGCCGCGGGAATCGACGCGATGCTCGCCGGAGCACAGAGCATCTTCTGCTCGACGATGAGCGTGCAGGCCGTGTACTGGCTCAGCATCATCCCCGACATCATGCCCGCGCCCTTTGTCAGGAAGGGGGGCAGACCGATAGAGAGCGCCGGGTTGGTCAGTCTATTGAGACGCCTCTCCGAAAGGACGCTGACCATCGTTATCGCCGTACCGGCCATGTCCATGGGCAGGCCGACCGGCGAGCCCTGGAAGTTCGCGCCCGTGAGCGTCAGCTTGTGTTCCGGGAAGAAGATCGGGACCTGGCTCTTCGCGTACGCGATGGCGTCGTGCGCCGCCCCGATCACCTGCGGTGTCGAGCGCATCGAATAGGCGTCCTGCACCTTGACCTTCATCTTGCCGGAGACGAGGTCACTCCCCTCGATGCAGGTCCGGAGCGTCTTCGCTGTCCGCTGCGCGCCCGCGAAGCCCCGCACCTCGTGCAGGAGCGCGCTGTAGGGTTTCATGTTCGCGTAGAGCGCCTCGAGCGTCATCGCGCAGGCGATCTCGGCCTGCTTGAGCCACCGGTTCATGTCGTAGATGTGGATGGCGCTCATCGCCGTCAGGAGGTTCGAGCCATTGATCGTGGACAGTCCGTCCCTGGCCTTGAGACCGGGCACCGGGATGCCCGCCTTGTCGAGAGCCTCACGACCTGACAGGAGTTCGCCCTCGAAGAACGCCTCGCCCTCGCCCATCATGAGGAGCGCGATCTGCGACATCGGCGCAAGGTCGCC
>JALGZG010000323.1 GCA_025782345.1 bacterium
TCTGGAACAGATCGCCGCTCTGCTCGAGCGCGGGGAAGACCAGGAGGTCCGTTCGCTGACGCAATCGGCCATGGACCAGTCGCTGCCCGCCCCGAAGATCCTCGAGGAGGGACTCGTGGCAGGCATGCAGGTGGTCGGCGACCGGTTCCGGGCGCACGACATATTCCTGCCTGAGGTGCTGCTGGCCGCCCGTGCGATGAGCGCGGGCGTTGAGATCCTGAAGCCTCACCTGGGTAAGACCGACCTGCACAGCCGCGGAAAGGTGATCATCGGCACCGTCAAGGGAGACCTGCACGATATCGGGAAGAACCTGGTCGGCATCATGCTGAGCGGCGCGGGGTTCGAGGTCATCGACCTCGGGAAGGACGTCTCCGCGGAGAAATTCGTCGACACCGCGCGCGAGTCCGGCGCCGATGTCATCGGGATGTCCGCGCTCTTGACCACGACCATGCCGGGAATGAAGCAGGTGATCTCGCTGCTCAAGGAGCAGGGGCTGGACTCATCGGTCCGGACGATGGTCGGTGGCGCGCCCGTGACCCGTGAGTATGCCAGCGAGATAGGTGCGGACGGCTACGGATTCGACGCGGCCAACGCGGTGGAGTGCGTCAGGGAACTCGTGGGGTAGACCGGCGGCGTGGAGCCACGGCGTCGCCCCGAACCTGCGGAGTGATGATGCAGCCATTCCTCGAACGTGTGAAGAGCGGGCCTGTTCTTGTGGCGGACGGCGCCATGGGCAGCTTCCTCATGGAGCACGGACTGCAGCCGGGCGAGGCACCTGAGTCCTTCAACCTGTCGCGGCGGGACGTGCTGCGAGAGGTGGCGGGACTCTATCTTGAGGCGGGCGCGGAGGTCGTGCAGACCAACACGTTCGGCGGCTCGGCGCTCAAGCTCGCCGCATACGGGCTCGATGACCGGACCGAGGAGATCAACCGCCTGGCAGTGGAGGCTGTGCGAAAGGTCGTGGATGGGAAGGCCTACGTGTCCGGCTCCTGTGGGCCGTGCGGCCGGACGCTCCTCCCCTACGGGGATGCCGAACCGGACGACGTCCGCGCGAGCTTCAGCCGGCAGATCGAAGGCCTGGTCGAGGCCGGCGTTGACGTGCTGTGCATCGAGACGATGACAGATCTGACCGAGGCGAGGCTCGCGATCGAGGCGGCGCGCGACGTCTCCGCCGACATCCCCGTGATGGCGACCATGACCTTCGACGCCATACCGCGCGGCTTCTACACCATCATGGGCGTGGATGTGCCCAGCGCGGCGGCGGGCCTGCTGGAGGCCGGGGCGAACCTGGTGGGCTCGAACTGCGGCAACGGGATCGAGAACATGGTCGCGATCGCGCGCGAGTTCCGGTCGTGCACAGACGCGCCGATGCTCATCCAGTCGAACGCCGGACTGCCGCAGCTGGTCGACGGCGAGGTGGTCTATAGCGAGACGCCCGAGTTCATGGCCGCACACGCGGCTGAGCTGCTGGAACTCGGGGTCCAGGTCATCGGCGGGTGCTGCGGGACTACTCCTGCGCATATACGGGCGCTAAAGCAGGCGCTGCACGGGTGATAGCGTGGCTCCCCATGGTGGACGTGTTTCGAACGGGGGGGGGGGGCAGAATGAGCTCCGCTCAACGCAGGAGCACCAGTAGTCGGTAGGCGGCGCGCTCGCCCGTCTGGCGCAGCACCGCCAGGTAGACGCCGGACGCAACCGTCCGCCCCGCCCCATCCTTGCCGTCCCACACGACGCGGTTCTCACCGGCCTCGAAGAAGTCGTCGGTCAGCCGGATCACGCTGCGGCCCGTGGCATCAACGATGGACAGCTGCGTACGCCGGCCTCCGGCCGGGGTCTCGAAGCCGAGCGTCACGCGGGGATTGAAGGGGTTGGGGTGAGCCGTCAGCTCGGGAGCCGCCGCCGGGAAGGATTCCTGCACCCCCGTGGGATCCTCGGGCACTCGAGCCAGCGCACCAGACATCCACGGAATCGCTGTCGACGCGGGCCCAGTCGATGCCGCACATCTCGACGCCGCTGTTCACGTCCAGGTCCCAGTTGTCACCGCCGTCGGTGGTGCTCCAGATGCCGCCGACGCTCCCCGAGTAATTCCCTCCCACTGCAAAGCCCAGATTCTCGTTGAAGAAGAGCAACTTGCGCACGGGATAGGGGGTTTCGAGGATGCGGCCCGACCAGGTCTGGCAGCCGTCCGTTGTGCGGTGGACCCAGCCCCGGACGTTGGGCGAGATCGTCCCGCCTCCCGTCCAGCCGTGCATGGTGTCTGAGAAGGTGACAGCGCCGTCGAAGATGTCATCGATGCTGGAGCGGCAGAAGTAGCTCTGGCCGCCGTCCCGCGAGCGGCAGAAGTTGATGCCGGCAACGTAGACGTAGAGGAGGTCGGGCAGGAAGCTGAAGCCTTTGCCGAACCAGCCGCCGGTGGGGTCCGCCTGGACCTCGTGCCAGTCCGACGCTCCGGAACCGCCGTTGTCGGTGTAGAAGGTGACACCGCCGGATTCCAGCACGATGCCGTGCTCGCTGTCGGCGAACTGGCCGGCTAGGAGCCAGTCGTCGGGGTCGATGACGATGTCGTCGGTCCAGGTTGCGCCTCCGTCGCCGGTCCAGCGCGCGACCCCCTCTCCGGTGTTGTTGATGAATCCGATGATGATGGCCGTGTTTCTATCGAAGGCGTGCACGCCGTACCAGTAGTATGGAAAGCCGAGATTGAGAACGCGAATCCACGTGCTGCCGTCGACGGTACGGTAGACCTTTCCCAGTTCCGCGGCGATGAAGCCGTGCATCGCGTCCGACATCGACAGGTCCTTGATGGCCCCCGAGAGCTCACACTGCAGATCCCAGTCGAAACCCCTGTCGCCGCCAACACCGCCCGGCGCCAAGTCCGGCGTCATCGGCCTGGCGTCCCCGCCCGCGAGCCCGAGATACTCCAACGCCTCCATGGTCACTCTCTCGCCGGCCACCGTGGATTCGACCAGCTTCGGAACTACATCGACGATGGAGCTACCATCGTTCGCGTAGATCACGCGCACCTCCGGAGCTTCGTCCGTCGCTCCGGGCGCAGCCGGATTCGCGGAGGCTGGAGCCGGCAGCGCCTGCAGGAGGCCGAGCATCAGGATGCAGATCGAGATGAATATGCTGGAACGGGATGAGAAGGTATGCACGGTATCCTCCGGAGAAGCTGCTACCGCATGTGTACGCCGCTGGGGCGGGCGAATCGAACGTTTCCTATACTCAAAGACAGTATCTCATAGTTGAGGCGCTAAGTCTAGGAATAGCATTTGCGATGTAGCCCATCGTCCGGTTCCTGTTTCTCCCCCTGGCGTCCTCACTTCACCCAACTGCGCACGAATCCCCTCTGAAGCCCCATTGGGCTCCACTGGGCGAACCCGAACCCGGGGCTCCGCCGGACCGCGCACGCTGTCCGTCAACCGAGCAGCGCCAGCCCCCAACCCCAGAACGACACGCAGAAGGCGACGCTCAGCACGTTGGGAGGCATCGCGTGCCGATGAGCCCTCTGACCCCTCTCTGGAGACTCTCACGCACTCCCAGCTCATGCGCTCTTCTCACGGTGTCAAGCGAGAGGGC
>JALGZG010000390.1 GCA_025782345.1 bacterium
GCAACCGCCACGACCACCAGCAACGAAGGGAACACCCACGTCGGCGCGACTCTGTTCTTCACTGACGTTCCGTTGACTCCCACGCGCCCCCTTGTGGGAGACGCGCGAGAGGAGCTTCTATTGCGCGGGCGCGAGGGGTCGGACGCCGACATGGCGGCATCCGTGGAGTCCGGGGCGACGCGCACCGTCGACATCGATCCGGGCGCCGGCCGCGGGGGCGGTGCGTCCGCCACCTCGACAGCTCGCACGGGAATCGCGTCGTCGGAAACCGCAGCCGAAGACGCTCCGAATCCCGCGCCCTCGATGTCCTCGACCGTTTCCAGAATGAGCGCCTTGCCGATGCCACGGCGGTTCGCGCCGTAGCCGGCGACGAGCGCCCGGTCACAAACGATGTTGATCATGCGCGGTACGCCGCCCGCGTAGACGAAGATGGCCTCTACCGCGCCCTTGTCGAAGATGGCGGACCCGCTGGCCCCTGCGATGCTCAGCCGGTGAGCGATGTACTCCCCCGTCTCCCCCGCCGACAGAGGGGTCAGGTGGTACCTGATCCCGATCCGCTGTTTGAGCTGCCGCAGATCCTCCTGGTCGAGCTTCGTCCGGAACTCCGGCTGCCCCGCAAGGACTATCTGCAAACTGCACTGCCCGTGAGACCGCAAGTTCGACAGAAGCCTTATCTCCTCCAAAACCGGCAGGGAGAGATTCTGCGCCTCGTCGACCACGAGCACCGAATTCCTACCGGCCGCGGTCCATTCGTCCAGGAACTCCTGGATCTCCCCGAGTCGCTCGAGCTTCCCACCGCCGTGATCCTCCAGGCCAAGCTCGGAGATCAGGAGCTTGAAGAGCTCGTCCTCGGAGATGGTCGTGTGTGACAGCCGCGCGACCTTCGTCCGCGCGTCCAGGCCGAGCACGAGGGCGTCAAGCATCATCGTCTTGCCGGTGCCGATCTCGCCGGTCAACTGGACGAAGCCGCGCCTCTCCTCCACCGCGTAGGTCAGATGCGCAAGCGCCTCCCGATGACGCGAACTCAGGAAGAGATAGCGCGGGTCCGGAGTGAGTTCGAACGGCCTCTCAGTCAGGTTGTAGAACTGCGTGTACAGCTGCTCCTCCTAGCCCCTCGACCTGTGCCGTACGATCGCGAGCACCTTGAGCCCCAGCTCCCTCTCGATGTCCGAGCGCCGGACCAGCGATTGGTCCATACGCTCCACGGCGAAGACGAACGCGAGCCCGAACAGAAACGTGAAAAAGGCGAACACGGACTTCATGTCGATGCCGGCTCTGGACGGTTCCACGGGCACGGTCGCCCTTGACACGACGCCGACGTTGAGCAGGGTCGGGTCGGTGGCGGCGGTGATCCTGAACTGCTCACGCCTGTCCACAACGCCCGCGTACAGGTCCGTACGGATCACCAGCTCGTGCTCGAGCATGCGCATGTGCATGGTCTCGTCGGAGATCTTCCGGTTCTCCGCCTGCAGGTCGGCGAGGATCCGCACGGTCGCCCGGCGCTCGGCCCTCCACTCCTCGAGCCGCATCCTCTCACGAAGCAGCGCCTGCTCGACCTCGATCCGGATGTCCTCCGCGGAGGACGTCAGTTCGCGCTCGAGACGCTTGACCTCCGGGTGGTGCGGCGCGTACTTCGCCCGCGCCGACGCGAGCTCCGACTTGACCTCCAGGTACCTCCGCTTAACCTGCTGGACGGTCGCCATGTCGTAGATGTCGCTGCTGGGAGCGTGCGTGACGTTTGCTCCCGACGCCAGCCACTCCTCGGTCATCGCTATCTTCTCTTCCATGGAGTAGATCGCGGCGTCGAGGTCTGTCTGCTCGCTCGTGAACCGACCGATGAGACTCATGTGCTTCTCGCTCTTGTATCCCCTGGAGAGCTGTCCGTCCTCAGCGCCGTGACTCGCGATGGCCGCCCCGAGCGAGTCGATCTCTCCCTTGATCCGCTGCGCCTGCCGGTCGAGGTAATCGACGGCGCTGGAATCGAGAGCCACCCTCGCGCGGACGTTCAGGTAGGCGTCGAGCACCGCGTTGGTCACGTCCGCCGCCCTCTCGCGGTCACGGTGCGAGTAGCTGAGCTTGATGATGTTCGACTCGGGTTCGGCCTCCGCCTTTATCTGCCGACGGATGTTGTCGATCACCCTCGCGCGGTTCTTCCCCTCGCTCAGACCGAGCCTGTCGACGACTTCCGCCGCAACCGCCGGACTGGTGATGATCTCGATCTCGGAGTTCACTACCTCGCCGCGCTTGAGCACCGCGCGGCTCTCCGCGGGCATCTGGTAGCCAAGCGGGAGGCGGCGGATCATGACGATGGCCTCCGCCTTGTAGGAGTCCACGTCCGTCAGCACACCGTACCCGAAGACGCCGCCCCCAATAAGCAGAAGCGCAATGATCAGGAGCTTCCTCCGGAAGAGCACGTAGAGGACCTCTTCCAGAAGGACTGCCTCTGCCTGTTCGATCTCCCGCTTCAACGCTTCCTCACCTTCCTGTGACCCGTCGCCGACCGCTACTCGTAGTACCGGAGCGGCTCCTTGTTAAGGATGTCATAGCCGCGCAGATAGAAGAGCTGTGCAGGCGCGATCTGGTTGAAGAACAAGTCCACGAACTCGTCGATCTTTCCAATAATGGACTGGGGAACGAAAACAACGTCGTAGGGCTCGAGAATCAGGTCCTGCGACAAGTCTCTCCCGGACAGCACCTGCGCGACGTCGATCTTGATCGCCGTCGCCTCCGGAACGCCGGTCGTGCGCACGACCATCACGCTGCTCGGCTGCCCGCTCGATAGGATCCCGCCCGCCTGTGCGAGCGCCATGCTCAGACGGATAGTGCCCCTGTTCGTGATCGATCCCGGTTTGGCCACCTCTCCAAGAACGTACACCGGCTGCTCTGCGACTCTCGAGAGCACGATCGACGCCCTCGGGTCCAGGAGCAGGTCCGCCATTTCCACCTCGATCTCGGCTCGGACCTCATCGATGGTCCTCCCCGCCGCGATGACCTCACCGCCTGACGGTACGCTGAGAGTACCCGCGGGCGAGACCGGCGCTGTGTAGTCGAGCGAGCGGTCCGCCGGGAACCTCACGGTCAGCTCGTCGCCCTCGCGGAGTTGATACGCGGCAGATACCGCGGCCGGCTCCTCGGCGTCGGTGGCGTCCACCGCCGCCGGCTGCTCGAAGTCCGCGACGTCCACGACGCCGTCACCGCCGCTGCCGGCGCACCCGCCAACACAACATAGCGCCGCTCCAATGAGGATCAGGAGCAACCCCGCTCTGCTCTGTGCCATCTGGACAGCCCCCACGCGCACTGCGCGTCCGCCCCGCACTCATTGCGGAGCGTGCTCAGGCGCTCTAAAGCATAACTCGTGCCACGGTTACGCCGCTCACCCCTCGCATTTGCCCGCTTTGTCAAGCATATCGCACCATAGCGACGCAACGCAACCCCGCGTCACTCAGTACTCCCTAGTCGGGCTTTCGTCAAGAGCGTACAGGGTGAGCTTCGCGCCCGCGAACCGGCGCGTCTCCAGCCTCTTGTATCGCTCCTCCAGAACCGACGGGGTCCGCCCGGCCGGATCCATGTGCCACAGCCGCGAGTCGACGAACCACAGCCGCGTCAGCCCCTCCGTCCGCTCGTCCACCACGCGCTCCACGCCCTCCGACGACTTCGTCTGGCCTCTGTACACAGCGAAGAGTTCGGCCTGACCTTCGAAATAGAACTCGAAGACGTGTCGCACGACCGGTACCAGCACGATATCGCCCGGGCGCTCGTTCTCTGCCACGTAGCGCGCCGCGCCGCGGACGTCCTCGCGAGCGTACTCGGGAACGTAGTAGTAGTTCCGCAACGACACCAGAGAGAATATGACAACCGCCGCCCAAAGCCAAGCTCCGCGCCGCACAGGAAGCGAGGCGACACCTGCGGACAGCGTGACCACCACCACGGGCAGCATGACGGCCACGTAGCGCACGTTGAACGGCTTGATGTTCAGAAGCGCCAGAACCGCCGCCGCCGCGAACGGGACGACAACGACGGAGGCGACCATACGTCCCGCTCCCCCGCCGGCCCACAGCCTCCTGAACCCCAGCAGAAACGCGGCGACCGCCACCAGTCCCGCCGGGACAACGAGCCACAGGTGGCGCGAGAACGCCCTGAGAGGCGAGTTGACATGGAGCTCGTGCGCACCGGGGCCGAGCCCGAAGCCGTAGACCATCGTGAAGACCGCGTACGGAACGGCCATCGGCGAGAAGGTCGTCGCGCCCCGCAGAAGCTCCCCTTCATCGGCGAACGGCGCGACCACCACCCTCTCGCCGACTCTGTCCACCTCGACCCACCTGGTCAGACCAAGGAAGAGCGGCAGGAACAGAACGGCGATCACCAGGCAGGCCCCCGCCCACTTCCAGAGGCGGCGGTCCCGCACCAGTCTGCCCAGACCGAAGATGGTGTGCGCCAGCCAGAGGAACGCCGCGGACAGATTACTGTAGAGCGCCAGCGTTACGCTCGCTACGTACAGCGGCCACGCCCGGCCGCCTCGGACGATGATCCTCCACGCGACCAGAGTCGACGCTGCCGACAGGAAAATAAGGAAGGCGTAGTTCCTCACCTCCTGCGAGTACCAGATGGCGAAGGGGGACACCGCAAGGAGGACCGCGGCCACCAGTCCCGCCCGCCGCCCGGCCATGTCCCGTCCGAGCAGGTAGACCACAGGAATCGTGCCGGTACCGGCGACGGCCGACAGGCTCCGGAGCGCCACCTCGGACGTGGACAGCTTCGCCACGAAGTGGATGAGGAGCGCGTGGAAGGGGCCCTGGATGTTCGAGAACGCGTCACGCAGCCCGAGGGACTCGCCGATGTTGGCCGCCTGGAGCGTCAGGATCTCGTCTACCCAGAGGCTCTGCCCACCCAGCCTGTAGAATCTCAGGAACGCACCGAGCAGAACAACAAGCGGGAGGGCCACACGAAGCGTCCGCCTACCCACGTCCGCCCCCGCGGCGGGCGGCGGGTCAACAGAATGTGCTGCTGAACGACTCACCGTACTAACTCCCGAAAAACGTGACCGGCCAGCGAGCCAACGAGGACCTTCGGCGCCGGACGCCGCAGGATAGATGATAGGAGTCTGGCGTGTCAAACCAATCGGGGCGCCTTAATAAACGCGAATCCGGCAGCGTTGCGGTGTGAGTGAGGGCCGAAATCGACGCAATCGCTGCCGGATCCACAAGATCTATGAGCGTCCTGAACTGGCATATCGCTCGCTCAGGGGGTCCTGTTCAGTACGCCCCCTTTCTCAGAAGCACCGCCGGGAGTGTCCTCGCAAGGATCTTCACGTCCACCCCGAACGACTGCTTTCTGATGTACTCTATATCAAGCCTCATCCATTCGGTGAAACCTATGTGATTCCTTCCGCTGATCTGCCAGAGACACGTGATGCCCGGCAACACGGTCAGCTTCTGCCTCTGCCAGCTCTCGTAGTTGGCGACCTCCGCCGGCAGCGGCGGCCTCGGACCGACCAGGCTCATGTCGCCTCTGAACACGTTGAAGAGCTGGGGAAGCTCATCGAGGCTTGTCCGCCTCAGGAAGCTCCCGGACGACGTGATGCGTGGATCATCGCTGATCTTGAACACCGGCCCTTCGAGCTCGTTCAGGTGCATGAGCTTCTTCTTCATCTGCTCCGCGTCCTGGACCATGGACCGGAACTTGTAGAACTCGAACTCACGCCCGCCCTTCCCGACCCGCATCTGCTTGAAGAAGACAGGACCGCGGGAATCGAACTTCACCAGAATCGCCAGAACCAGGAACAGTGGTGAGAGGAAGATCAGACCGACCATACTGGCCGCGACGTCCAGCGGTCGCTTGATGTAGCGCCGGTAGAGCTTGCCGCTCATGAGACGCTCGCTCTCGCGTGATCCTCGAGCGAACTCCTCGACCGTTCCATACCCGAATCTCTCGTCGACGAAATACAAGGTGTCGTGTCTCCAGACTCGTGGAGGACCCGGCAAGAAAACACCGGGTGTCGACTGATGTCGCACCCGGCGGGAGATCAACCTGATCGCAGTGGTCTGCCGAGGGTGCTCTCGAATCGACGTAGCGGCGCTACAATTCACGACAACGGCCCGCTTACGCTACCTTCCCAAACGACTATATCGATTTGAGAAGAAACCCTTAGCAGTCTTGCTATGTGAGTCCTTTCGCTCTCGGCCTGGTAGCCACCTCTCAAACTCAATGATATTGTATCACAAGCTTTGCCCGTTTGTCAACCGCTATCGCCCGTGCGATCACTGATCGAGCTCCGCCCGAAGGGAGGCCCACAGCAGCGGAAGGAGGAACTCGTGGCGCCCCCTAAGTGCAATACCCATACCATGTTCAGCGGTCGGCCTGGCGACGACATTGAGCATGGCGCGGTAGGGTTCGTTCATGTCCATGCCGATGGCCGTGAAGGCCCCGGTATCCGCGCCCAGGTTCCGCGCGACTGAGAGAGCCTTCAGGAAGACCTCGGGCAGAATGACGGCGGAACCGATGTTCATGACCACTCCCCCATCGAGCCCCCCGACCACGTCCGCGAGTATCCTGAAGTCGCGCAGACTCGTATCACCGATGGCTGCTCCATCGGCCGAGGCGTGCTGGTGAACGATGTCGGTCCCAAGAGCGACATGAATCGTCGCCGGGATCCCGAGCCCGTACGCGCTTCCGAGTATGCTCGCATCCAGATTGGGGGCCGGCCGTTCAGCGAGCGTGCGACCGAGGGACTCACCCAACCCACAACCCTCCCTCGCACCACGCGACGCTGATTCGTTCATCGCGTCCGCCGTATCGCTGCACATGCCGAACGTGCCGTCCGCAAGATGCTTGCCGACGTTCTCGGAGGTTCTCCCCCACATCGCAATCTCGAAGTCGTGTATCGCCCCCGCCCCGTTCGTGGCCACGGCCGTGACGACTCCCCTCTGCATCAGGTCGATGAGAAGGCGCGACAGACCGCACTTCACGACGTGCGCGCCGAACATCACTACGACCGTGCCCCCCTCCCTCGCCGCACTCGCCAGCGCTCCGACCGCCCGCCTGAAGTCCGTTCCGGCGAAGAGGTCGGGCACTGCCTTCAGGAGGCCCGACACGTCGGGCGCTCGCTCGTCCGGAGCAACGAAGCTCCCGACCTCGATCAATCCACCCCGCTCCTCTATCGACACGCGGCGGAGCTGCGACAGGTCGGCTTCTCTATGACGCGAAGGCATGACTCCTCCTCTTGTGCTGCACTACTGGTGGACGTTCGCGTAGTCGACATCCGTCAGAACGGCAGTGATGGAACCTACCATGATCTTGCTCTTCATGAGAACGGGAATGCGCGCCGCGTCATCGGTCAACCACACGGTCAGCCTGCCCTGGTGGCTGAAGAGGCCGGCGCCTCGCATGACGGGCTCAACGACCAGGCAATCGAACCGGCCGACGGGCACTTTGACGCGCTCACGCCGGAGCACCTTGATCTCAAGCGCGTAGTTCTTCTTGTCCGCATGGTTGTCGATGAATGTCGACCGGCCCACTGTGAGATCCATCATGCGCACGTAGTAGAGCGACGAGAGGATGTCCTGCGCTCCGACGGATATCGGGACGAGCCGGTCGCCCCGCTTCGGGTAGATCGCGACGTGCTTGTCGTGGTCGAACAGCACGATGTCGTGCGCCCGGAAGTCGCCCTCGCGGAGGCGTTTCTCGAACCGGCGCGGGACGAGCTCCCTGGTGTCCAGATAGGACTCGGCAACGTCCCTCACCGTGAAGAACGCGGAGAAGAACGCGTTCGACTCCGCCAATGAGACGATACGGTAGCACTCGTAACCCCGTTCCGTGACGGTCTCCGGTATGCCGAGTGTGGCGGTTCCGGCGCTGATGAACCCGTACTTGATCTCGAATTCCAGTCTCTCTCCCACGCCGAAGGGCGGCACTCCGATCTCACCGTCAGGACCGAGCGCCGCGCGGCCGCCGGCCGCCCCCACAGGAGTCAATGCCGAGGCGACGGGCAGGGCGGCGAGCAGTGCGACGCACAGAAACGCCGCTCCGCCCGACGCACGCCTCCGTCTGTGCTCCGCTCGTGTTCTCATCTCTCGTCCTCCGGCTCCCACGCCTGTTTCGCATCGAGGATCCAGCGCACCGCCGCACCGAGGTCCGGAACATGAGCCGCCACACTGAGGCCGCGTTCGCGTGCCAGCTCGAGGTGCGCGGCGCCCTTGCCTGTCATCACGAGGACGGCGGGAATGCCGGCCCTATTGGCGAACTCGACGTCCGTTATCTGGTCACCGACCATAGTCGACTGCGCTACATCGATGTCCAGGTCGCGAACGGCGAGTTCCAGCATACCCAAGGCCGGCTTGCGGCAGGTCGCGTCGCGCGTGTACCGCTCGACCGTCCCGTCAGGGTGGTTCGGGCAGTAGTACGCGCCGGAAAGCCGGGCGCCTGCTTGCGAGAGCAGCGACTCGGTGGCGGCGTGCACGGCCGCCATGTCCTCCTCGCTCATTAGACCCCTGGCGACTCCCGACTGGTTGCTTACTATCACGGCCAGTACCCCGGCTTCGTTGAGTTCGCGAATGGCGACGGCGGCGCCGTCGATGAGCACGACGTCCTCGGGACGCGTGACGTAGCCGCGCTCCGAAGTGATGGTGCCGTCCCTGTCGAGAAACGCCGCGGCTCTTCCACTAGTCATCGTTCACCTTCGCGGGACTCGCCGACTGCGCATCAACGGACGCTCCGAGCGCCAGCAACGCGAACAGGAGTATGCCGGGCTCAGCGTCGATCGACACTGAGAAGACACCCGACACAAGGAGCACCGCTACCCCAGCCAGACTCCCGGCGGTTATGGCCCGGTGATGTCTCCAGCCTGTTCTGCGCAGGGCGCGCACGACATCACGTAGTCCCAATATCAGGAAGCAGACGAGCGCGCCAGTTCCTGTCAGGCCCGTCTCGACCAGCGAGTGCACGATGACGTTGTGGGCGTTCTGCTCCCACTCCACGCCTATCTCGTCGACGATGTGGATCCCCAAGAGCGCGAATGAACCAACTCCGTGACCGACGATCGGACGTTCGGCGAAACGGTCAATGCTGATCTCCCACGTCCGGATCCTGTTCACGGCCGAACGCGAGTGCACGACCCCCTCCTTCACAATCCTGGAGCCCGGGTTGATCGTCCAGAATAATGTCGCTCCCGCCACGAGCGCCAGCGAGGCGGCCAGCACAATCCAGCGCCTGCGCAGGCTGACGGCTCCTATGAGCAGTGCGCCCGCAGCCGCGCCAAGGAACGGGCCGCGCGACTTCGTCATCAAGAGGGCGAGAGCGCAAGCGCCCGCACAGAAGCCGAGCAGTGGCCCGGCCACCATCGCACTGGCCTCGGCGAACAGAACCCCCATGGCGAAGGCCATCGTGGCCCCGAGGTATTCGCCGGCCGGGATCGCGTTCTCGATCGACGGGAGCACGAGCCTGTGATAGGAGCCCGCCATGTGCTCGAAGTAGCCCAGGACCGCGCCGATGCTTGCTCCTGCCATAATCACGAATGCCAGAAGAACCCTGCGGCTCGGCCTCCTGCCGCAGACGTCGGCCACGAGCGGGAAGGCCGCGATGGTCATTCCCACCGTCAGGAGCTCCCTCGGACCGGAAAGGTGGTCCGGGGCCAGCGCCAGTGAGAGCCCGGCCGCGCAGAAATACAGTCCCAGGCAGAGGTGAGTCCACTTCGGTGCGAGCGCCATGCGTCCGCCGACCGCCAGGTTTGCGAGGAGGCCCACCGCGGCGATGGCGAGCCCCAGACTCTTCATCGCCTCGCTCCATGGAAGCCCCAGCAGCAACACCGACACCCCGAACGTCTCGAGGCCCTCAAAAGCTCCGAGCAACCTGTCACGCCTCGTGCGCGGCATCTGTCTCCTGCGTCCTCTCTCGCCTGGCCAGCGCTTCCGAGATGATCGCGAGCGCATCCTCGGCCCTGTCCTCCCACGTATTCGCGAAACCGTACTCTACGCGCCTTCTCACCGCGTCAGTGTCTGCCGCCTCCTCGAGCGCTGACTCGATCGCCTCTGCGAACCCCCGGGCCGAGTCCGCCGTGCGAACGAGGGGGCTGTGTTCGACCGCCGAAGGGAACGGTGTCGCAACGACCGGCTTGCCGCAAAGAAGGTACTCGTACACGATGATGGGGTCGCAGTTCTCGTAGGTCTCCCCTTCCCTTATCGGGATGAACGTCACGTCGGCCCTTGCTACGTAGCGGGGGAACACATCGTACGGCTTCCTTCCCAGCGCCAGCACGTTCTCGGGGAAACGCGTTCGTCTGAGCGAGGGTCCGCGTGGCCCCACGAGCGCGAAGACCCACTCGGGGCGCATGGCGGATAGCTCGAGCAGGAGTTCCGTGTCGAACCAGTCGTAGGCCGCTCCTCCGAAGAGGATGAGTGGGCGGTCCAGGTGACGAAGCTCACCGGGGACCGCCACGGGGTCCGAGAGAGCGCGGATGAACGTGTCGATACTGGCGTTCTCGTCACCCGCCAGCACGCGAGCGAAGTGCCGCCGGTCGGCTGCGCTCGGCAGGCGAAACGTCTTGCCGGGCACGTTTCTCGCTTCAGTTAGCCTTGCAGAAAGGCCGAGCACCAGGTCGGCGCTCTCCACCATGGCGTCATCGGCCGCCCTTGTTACATCGCGGTCCCTGGCGAGACTCGTCGGTTCGTCCGTGACGTAGTAGATGAGCAGTGACTCATTCAGGGCGTTCACGTACTCGATGTGCTCAGGCGCGAACGCCCAGATCACCGGTCGCTCAAGCCCCATGGCGTCGGATGCCCTGCGCACTTCCTCGCGCCAGCTCGCGTGGAACTGCCGACGCCACTCCGTGGTCCCCCGGGTCGTCGGCGTCACGGAAGATAGAACAGAGAGGCTGGAAGACACCTGTCGCAGCTTCCGCAGCTTGGCCCATCGTCGCTGCCGCCCGAGGACCGACAAGAAGTCGATCGGCGGCTCCACGAACAGCACCCTGCCCTTCCTCGAGAAGATCTGCATGAGGTGCTTCTTGCTCGTGGTCAGACCGGTCCAGTGATTCGGCGAGAGACAGATCATGTCGGGTGTGGCGGTCACGGTCGTCCCTTCGTCTCGATGAGCGATGCCAGCGCGGCCAGGACCTCATCCACCGTTATCGCTTCCATGCACGGGTTGTCCGGACGCACGCATTCCTTCTGCGAACACGGCGAACAGGGGGGGTGCGACCACAGCACTCTCGAGGCGCTCCCTCTCGGAGCGTAGCGTTCAGGTGTGCTCGGACCGAAAAGCGCCACGATGGGCGTCTCCTGGGACGCGGCAATGTGAAGGGGACCACTGTCGTTTCCGACGAAGGCGGAGGCGAGCGACGCGACGCCGGCGAGCGTCCGGATACTCGTCCTCCCCGCCAGGCTCACGGCCGTGCCGGACGACCCCGCCACGACGGTCCTCGCGGCCTCCACGTCGGCCGCCGAGCCGGTGACGACCGACGAGATACCCAGACGATCCCACGCCATTTTCGCGAGCGTGCCGAACCTCTGGGCCGGCCAACGTCTGTAGTGCGAGTTCGCGCCGGGCGAAAGCACGACGAACGGGGCGTCCGGCGCGATGCAGGCCCCCTTCAGCAGCTCGCGTGACTCGAGCATCTCGGCTTCGGTCAGGATCAACACCAGCACGGGGTCTTCGGCAACGGCCCCGACGGGCTCAACAGAGCTCAGAAGATGGTCGACGATATGCCCCTCCGATCTGTAGGGGATCCTCCTGTCCAACAGGAAGCCCATCCCGGAGTGGTTCAGCCCGACCCGAAATCCCGGATCAGCGGCAGCCAGCAGCAGGGAGGATCGGTGGTCGCCCGTCAGGTCGACGACAAGGTCGTATCGGCTGCGACGCAGTCTGAGCGCGAGCCGCCAGAGCCACACGGGGCTGTGATACCTCTCGACCTCATCGTACTCGATAACCTCGTCGATGTGGGGGTTTCCTTTGAGGACGTCTCTCGCGCGTCGCTTGATAAGAACGGCTATGTGTGCATCCTCGAATCGGGCCCGAAGGGCCGCCGTCACGGGGGTCGACAGAAGAACGTCGCCAACGAAGTACAGCCTGATGACCAGAATCGACCTCACGCTCTCCATATGGAATTCCCTCAGTCGCATTGTCACTCCGGATGCGTGCTCGCGCGCGCCGCGACCGCCTTGAAGATGCGCTCCGTCCGGTCGATCATCACGTCGAGACCGAACTCAGCACGCACGCGCTGAGCGGCGGCCTCGGAAAGACGTCGCGCCAGGTCGTGGTCGGACAGGACGCGATGGAGGGCCCGCTCGATCGCCTCGGTGGACCCAGCGGGAATCAGGAGTCCCTCTCGACCGTCCCGGATCATCTCTGGAATACCGGCCACCTCAGTTGCCACGACCGGCGTCCCGGCAACCATTGCCTCCAGTATCGAGTGCGGCATGCCCTCCCTTAGACTGGAGACGAGGAGGACGTCGGAGGCATCCAGGATCGCGGGAACATCGTCTCTCGCCCCCATGAAGATGACCGACCCTGCCGGCGCGACCGACGAGGTCAGCTCGCTGAGCTCCGGGCCGAGCTTGCCGGAACCGACTACTGCCAGCCTGGCGCCCGGCAGCCTCTCGGCGAGACGACCGAAAGCCTCGAACGCAAGGGCGTGCCCCTTGTCTCTCACGAGCCGCGCAACCATCGACACGAGCGGCGCGTCTTGCCCCAAGCCCAGCTCCGCTCTGATCGCGGAGCCGCCGCCGGGGGGAACGCGCGAAGGGTCAATCCCGTTCGGGACTACGGCAACGCGGTCCTCGGGCACCAGCCCCGAAACTACCATCTGGTCGGCGATCTCACCGCAGTTCGCGAGCACGAACGAGACGCACCCGCCGTAGACCCAGCGGTTCAACCGCGAGGGGCGCGCTGGGAAGTTGAGCCCCCTCCTCTCGACTACTTCCCCAACCCCGGCAAGACGCACCGCGGCGCATCCTATGCGCACCGCGCGCTGCACGCTCACGTTCACGACGTCGGGGCGAAAGCGCCTCAGAAAGCCCGCCAGACGGAACACCGACGCCGGGTCGAAATCATTGCTCATCGGCAGCCTCAGCACGGAGTGCCCCTCCCACTCCGCCCTGTCCGCGAATGCGCCTCCGTGCCTCGCCACTACGACGATCTCGTGGCCCCGCTCCGTCAAACCGCGCGCGGCCTCGAGCAACCACGTCTCGCCTCCTCCGACAGAGCGCATCGAGTTCAAGAATGCGACCCTCAACCCCGGCCTCCCGTGGTCTCGAGAACGCGGCGCACGCCCTCGACGAACGACTCCTGCGAGAGCGTACGCCGCGCGAAGCGACTTGCGGCGGATGCCATGCGCGCCGCGCTCTCTGGCGACTCGAGCATCTCGAGAAGGGCTGACGCCAGCCCCTCGGCATCGCCCGGACGTGCCAGCAACCCGGTCACGCCATCTTCGATAAGCTCCGGAATAACCCCCACACTCGCCGCAACGACGGGCCGCCCGGCGGCCATGTACTCGCCTACGGCCCTTGAGTTCTCCTCGCTTCCTATCGACGACGATACGCAGACTGCGGCCTCAGACAGCACCGACGGTATGTCATCCCTCCTGCCCGCGGCCACGACCGACGGACGTATGCCGAGTTCCTCCGCCAACCCCAGCACCCCCGCGGGCTCCCCGGACCACGGCTCGCCAACGAGCACCAGGACGGCGTTCTGACGCTTCTCAACGACTCGCGCCATGGCCCTGACAAGCACGTGCTGCCCCTTCACGGGCGAGAGCCTGGCGACGTTCACGATGAGAGGCGCGTCAGGCGCCACACCCAGGGCAAGTCGCAGGCCAGGGGCTCCGGCAGCACGACCGAACCTGTCGACATCGACCGGCGCAAGCAGACGATGGACGCGCTCCGATGGAAGCGACAGTCCAGCAGTGAGCCAGGTTGCGATGCGCCGCGAGGAGACGATGACGGCTTCCGTCATCCTGCAGTAGAGGAACCTGTTCGCCGCGCTCTCGTGCGGCTTCTGGGCGCCTCCCCTGAGATGCACGAGCGGGGCCCGCCTCCCGAGGGCGAGGGCGCAGCAGGTGTGCGGCGCAGATCGGGATGAGTGGACGACGTCGAATTTCTTCTCGGAGGCAAGTGCGGACAGGAACCGAACGTCGGCCAGGAAGTCGGAAGGCGACCGAGATGGGTTCGGGCCGGGCAACCGGGCGGCGCTGAGTTCCTGCCCCACGGCGTCGAGAGCCGCGCTCCCGCTCGGGGCAGCGAGCGTCACATCCCAGCCGAGCGCGCGCTCGGCGCGCGCCACCTCGACCGCATACTCCGTCTCCGCGGTCCATATCATCGCGTCTGTGACGACCAGGACCCTACGCGCCATCTGCTTCCCTTCCCACCAACTCGAGTGCCCGCGAAACGACGTCTCCCACCGACACGCCCTCCATACAGTCCAGCGTCCCCAGGGGACAGCTGTCGCTCCCGTGTCGCCCGCACGGCCTGCAGTCGAGCGGCGTCTCGACGACGGCCGACCGGTCCGCATACGGAGCGAATCCCTGAGCGGGGACGGTCGGGCCGAAGACGCTCACCACCGGGGTGCCAAGTCCCGCCGCCATATGCGTGACGGCCGAGTCGTTGGAGAGGACGACCCTCGCACGTGACACGAGTGCCAGAAGTGCCTTGAGCGAGAGCCCGCCCGTGAGGTCGGCTGCGCCGGATGATATCGAGCCGGACACCACGGCCCCGATGTCCCGCTCCTCATGTGAACCCACCACCACAACGGCCGTGTCGAACTCCCGGGAGAGCTTCTCCGCCGCGGCGGAAAAACGATCGGGCAACCAGCGCTTCGTGGCCCAGCGACTGCCGGGCGCGACGACGACCGCGCCGGTGGCGAACCCAGCACCCCGGTCGGACAGCGCCGAGGCCAGTTCATCGCCGGCACCGTCGGGCACCGAGAGTTCAAACGGGACGCGTCCGTCCGGAAGCACGATGCCGAGCGGTCCCGCCAGGGCAGCGACCCGTTCGACCTCATGAACTCCTGTCACGTACGGGACCCGCTCAGTGAGGAGCAGCCTGCCGCCGCTCACGTCGAACCCGACGCGTCGGCGCGCACCCGAGGTGAGGGCGAGGTACGCGCTCCGGAACGACCTGTGAGGAACGAGGGCGACTTCGGCCGAGAGGTCTCTCAGCTCGCGGATCACCCGCGTCATCCCCCCGACACCTGCGTCCCTCCCACGCTTGTCGTATGTGACCACGCGGTCCGCAATGTCTTGCTCCTCGAGGAAGCCCGCGCCCGGTGGGGCGGCGACCACGAAGATCCTCGAGGTGCGCGGGTCGCGCCGCAGCAGGTCCAGCAGCGGAACCGTCAGGATCACGTCTCCAAGAAACGCCGTCTGCACGACCAGACATCTCATGCGTGGGCCCCTCTTGCTTCCAGAAGCGCTGCGGCCGCACGCAGGACGTCGTGGGGTGCTATAGACCGCATGCAGTCCCAGTGGCCGAGGTGACAGCGCCGGCTGCCGTAGAACGTGCAGGCGCTGCACGACAGGTCTCTGTAGACGAGGGCGTGTCCCTCGAAGTCGAACTGGCCGGGGTCTGTCGGCCCGAACAGCGCCACCGTGGGGACGTCCAGAGCCCTCGCCATGTGGGTCGGGCCGCTGTCGTTCCCAACGTAAATGCGCGCCCGAGAGATGACCGCCGCCATCTGCCCCAGGGTGGTCTCCCCCGCCCCGCTCACCGCGCCGGACCCCGCGCTGCCCGCGATCCGTTCGCAGAGCTCCCGCTCCGCCTTCGAGCCCAGGAGGACCACCCGGAGGCCCAGCTCACAGACCACGCTTGTCGCCAGCTCGGCGAATCTAAGCGCTGGCCACCGTTTCGTCGGCCAGACTGACCCGGGCACGAGGACCGCATACGCACCCGGGCCGACGCCCAAACTGGCCAGCGTTGCCCGGCCGGCCTCGTCGTCCCGCTCACTGACGTAGAGCCGGGGGCGCATGTAGGGGACGTCGATGCCGAGCGGCACGAGCGCGTCCAGATAGCGCTGCACCAGCAGCTTCGACGCACGGAAGGGACGCCTGAGCAGCCGCACGCGCACTGCGTCACGAAGCTCCCGCTTGTGGTAAGCGGTCCGGGTGGGAATTCCCGCCGCGCGGAGAATGCGCGCCGTTCTCGCACTCCTGTGCAGGTCGACGACGGCCGAGTAGCGCGCGTTTCGTATCTCACGAACGAGCGACGCCATCCCACCGCGCGACGACGTATCGAGCAGGTGGACGCGCGACAGCGCGGGATGCGACGCGACGAGGTCACGAAACTGCGTCTTGACGGCGTAGCCTATCGCGGCGCCGGGGAAGGACTCCCGGAGCGCGGCAACGACGGGCTCGGTCAGAACGACATCGCCCACCGAACTCAGCCTGACCACGAGGACGCTGTTCATCCCGCGAGCGTCAGCCTCGCGGCTCTTCGTTCCCGAACTCCTCGGGTCGGTCGTCTCTGAACTGCATGTCGTAGAGGTACCGATAGAGGCCTTCCAGACTCATGAGGTCCTGGTGCGTGCCGGTCTCGCTGATGGCTCCTTTATCCAGCACGACGATCCTGTCGGCGTTTCTCACCGTCGACAGCCTGTGCGCGATCACGAGAACGGTCCTTCCTCTGAGAAGGCGCTCGATCGCCTGCTGCACGAGCCGCTCGGACTCAGTGTCGAGCGAAGACGTCGCCTCGTCCAGGATCAGGACCGGGGGGTTCTTCAGGATGGCGCGGGCTATGGCGATGCGTTGGCGTTCACCGCCGGAGAGCATCACGCCGCGCTCCCCTATCTCGGTGTCGTAGCCGTCCGGCATCGCCGAGATGAAGCCGTGGGCGTTCGCCGCCTCAGCCGCTGCGATCACCTCTCTGTCGGCGGCGCCCTCGAAGCCGTACGCGATGTTGTTCCGCACGGTGTCGTTGAAGAGGATCGTCTCCTGCGTCACTATACCCAGAAGCCGCCGCAGCGATTTCAGGTCCACATCGCGCAGGTCGATCCCGTCGATCGTCACGCGGCCGCCCGTGGGATCGTAGAACCTCGCCAGGAGGTCGAGCAGAGTCGATTTACCGGCTCCACTGGGGCCGACTATCGCCACCACCTCTCCCTTGGCCACGGTCAGGTCGACGTCGTGAAGCACGTCATCGCCGGCCCCGTAGCTGAAGCGGACTCCCTCGAATGCTATCCGGTCGCTGAGCCCCTCGAGGGCTTTCCCATCCACGGGTTCGACGACCGACGGCTCCGTGTCGAGTATGTCGAAGATCCTGCCGCCCGCAGCAAGGCCGATCTGGAGGTCGTTGTTGGCGCGCGACACCTTTCTGAGCGGTTGGAGCGCCGACAGCACCGAGCCGAGGAAGACGAGGAACCAATCCGGGGAGACCTCGCCCCCGAGAATGACCTGCTGGCCTCCGTACCAGAGGATAACGACCACACCTACGACACCGAGGTACTCGACGAGCGGTCCCGCAGCGGCGCTCAGAACTTCCAGTCTTATGGAGGTGCGGAAGTACCTCCATGTGTGCCGGAAGAAGCGTTCCTTCTCGTAGTCCTCCATCCCGAATGCCTTGACCACGCGCATGCCGGCGATCGACTCCTCCAGCGTCGACGTGATGTCGGCCATTCTCTCCTGAAGCCTGGCGCTTCTCTTCCTGAGCCGGCGGCCGATCAGCGCCATCAGAAGGACGATCGGAGGCAGCACGACGAGCGTGATGAGTGCAAGTCTCCAGCTGATCCAGACCGCGAGCCCGAGGTAGAGAACCACAAGGAGCGCCTCCCTGAACAGATTCGCGAAGGTCGCCACAAGCGCCTTGCGCACCAGCATCACGTCGTTGGTGATCCGTGATATCAACTGCCCGGTGCGCTGCCCGTGGAAAAACGACAGAGAGAGCTTGTTCAGATGGGAGAACAGTGCGTTTCGGATGTCGCGAATGACGCGCTGCTCGATCGTCACCATCAGGAACGTCTGGAGGTACCCGAAGATCGATTTCACGAAGAAGAGCACGAGGAACGCGATACATATCTTCCCCAGCGCCTCGCCCGCGGTCCCGCTGGCGAAGAAGGCGAGAATCCGCACCTTGGCCTCTTCCTTGAGCCCGCCAACGGACGGGAGGTCACCGACGACGGACAGGGAGAGGTCGCTGCCCGGCCCCGACGCGGGCGGCCCCGACCCCGACGTGGGCGGCCCCGGCCCCGACGTGGGCGGCCCCGGCTCCAACACGGGCGCCGCCGGCTCCAACACGGGCGCCGCCCCCGTCACGAGGGTTTGCTCCTCGAAAAGCACGTTCATGAAGGGGAGGATCATCCCGAGCGAGACGGTCGAGAGGACGGCGAAGAGCGCCATGCACACCAGCGCCGCCACGAGGCGCCGCCAGTACGGTCTCACGTATCCCATCAACCTGAGGAAGAGATGCATGGAGCTCCGCCCGTCAGTCCGCGGTCGTCAGGAGGACCGCCTGAGTCCGTTCGATGAACTCTTGGATCGGGAACCGCTCGCCCGGCCTGAGCTCGACGATCTCGAAGAAACTGGAGTCGGGGAACGCGGCGTCCCTGACCTCGACGGGGGTCATGAGAGACACGGTCGGTATTCCCATCGCCACGGCGAAGTCCCAGCAAGCTGACGACGTCCCTCATCCGCCGCTGCTGGACCACTATGGGCTCTCTCGAGAGCATCGACTCGAGCTTCCCGATGAGCCAGTGGTGCTCGGGCGCCGTCAGGAGGATGGCCCTCGCCTGGTAATCCGAGCAGAGCTTGTCCAGGAGGCGCGCCTGCTGCGACACGGAGAGCGACGTCCCTCCGCGGCCGGGGCCCGGGTCGAAGCCCACGAGAAGCTCGTCCTCGCGCGGCTTGCGGAAGTGGACCAGCTGCTCCGCCAGCCTCCTTTCCCGCTCCGGAACCTCCCAGGCGAGCCCGAGGCCGGACACGTCGATACCCATGAGCCGCGCTATCTCGATGCCGAGCTGCGCTCTGGTCTGTCCGGAAACGTTGCTGGAAACCTCGAGATTGAGGAACGGATGACTGTCGCCGCTCTGAAGCCCTCCACGAACGGGGGCGTGGGAGAGGTAGCAGAGAAACGCGCGCTCGATGTCGGATTCTCTGTCGAGGATTATCGCGATGTCGAACTTGTAAGACCCGATCCGATGACCGAGCGCGAGCAGCGCTGAGAAACGCCTGATGCCACGCGGCAGTGAGTAGCCGATGACGCGGTCCACCTCGCCGATCCCCTCCAGAAGGTCCCGGTCCTCCTCGTGAACCAGCACGGCGATCTTGCCGCTGGGGAATCCGCGCCTGAGCGCCTTCAGGGTCGGCATGGAGAAGAGAGCACCCGCGACTCCCCTCTCGGGGATCACGAGAATCCTCTCGACCTTGCGAAAGGCCTCACCGAAGGAGATGGGCTCGGGACGCTTGAACCGCATCAGATACCAGGAGATGATACGCGCGATCTTCGATGGCTCGTGGCCCTGCGCCCGGCGCCGGCCGCTGGGCAACGCCGCGCGTTCCTCGCTCGCCGCGTCCTCACGAACCGGGATCGGTTCCTCCAACTGCCTGTTGTCCCGACCCTCGGTCGGCGGTTCGTCTGTTGGCATCTTGTGGTCCCCGGACATCGTAGCGGGTACTCGAACGCGCGCGGGCAGACACGCCGTCGAGGCGTTGCCTCCGCGTCAGCAGGACGCGCGCGCGCGCCTGGAACCGCAGTCGCTAGGGGTTACTTCTGCGTCGAAGGCTATCAGACGCCTCTCTTGAGTGTCAACCGTTTTCTCCCAGGCTAACCTCAGACTGGACAAGGAGTTTCGGCGAAACTACACCCGCCCGGAGCCCGGCCTCTGCTAGACTCCGAAACAGAGGCCGGCGGCGCGCGGCGCTCAGGGCCGAGCGTCGCGTTTGGCGGCGCTCGCCTCGACGGGCGCCCTCACACTGACGGTCCAGATTCTCCTGCTGAGAGAGCTGATGACGGCATGGCGAGGGAACGAGATGTCGTTCGGCATCGCCATGACCGTTTGGCTCGTGACCGGAGGGATCGGCAGCGCCGGATACGGCCTCGTGTCGAGGAAGATCGCTCCCACCAGGACCAATCTCGCGGTCGGCCTCATGGCGCTGGGGGTC
This sequence comes from bacterium, assembly GCA_025782345.1. GTDB lineage: Bacteria > Joyebacterota > Joyebacteria > Joyebacterales > Joyebacteraceae > JALGZG01. The sequence continues at coordinate 20,072 of JALGZG010000390.1, forward strand.
CTCGCCCCAGAGGGGAGTGATGGGGCTTACGGCAGGCGAGGTCTCGGGATTCGCCCCTCTGGTGGTCGCGTCCGTGGTCTCGCTCGCGCCGTTCACGGTCGTCGCCGGGCTGATGTTCGCGCTGTCGACATCGGTCGTGCATCGCGAATCCCGCGGCGGCCGAAGTGCCGCGGGAAAGGTCTATCTGGTAGAGGCGATCGGCGCCACTGCCGCGGGACTCATCGTGAGCTTCGTCCTGCTTCCGAGGGCTTGCCCGGTCTCGATCGCGCTCCTGGTGACGATGCTCTCGAGCTGCGTCTCCCTCTGGCTACTCATCTCCTCCCCCTCGGTATCCACGCGTGGGCGCCCTGTGAGAACGCTCACGGCCTGCGTCATCCTCGCAGTGGCGTCGGCGGTGCTCGTCAGTCCCGCGGCCGAGCGGCTCGACGACGCGTCAGTGGGAGCGCAGTGGCGCGACGTCGGCTTCGTATCACAGACCAACTCCATCTACGGAAGGATCGTTGCGGCCGGCATCGGCAGCCAGAAGAGCATCTACGAGAACGGCGTGCTCGCGGCCTCGGCGCCGGACAGGCTGAGCGCCGAGGAAACCGTGCACCTGCCGATGCTCCTGCACCCAGCGCCGTCGCGCGTGCTTCTGCTCGGAGGGGGCCTGGGCGGCGCGGTCGCTGAGATCCTCAAGCACCCGGACGTTACGGTGGTGGACTACGTCGAGCTGGACCCGGAACTGATCCCCGCGGCCAGGCGAGCCTTCGGAGAGGTCATGACGGATGGACTGGGCGACCCCAGAGTGGAGGTGCACTTCGCCGACGCCCGCTTCTTCGTCAAGGGGGCGGAAACGCCATACGATGTCGTCGTGGTGGGGATCCCCGACCCGACGACCGCCCAGCTCAACAGGTTCTACACGGTGGAGTTCCAGCAGGAGGTTAGCAGCATCCTGTCCGACGACGGCGTTCTCGGGTTCTCAGTCCAGTCGGCCGAGAATTACATCGGCGCAGAACTGGCGGCGTTCCTGGCATGTCTGAGAGTAACGACCGAGTCCGTCTTTCCCACCGTCGTCATGTACCCGGGTGACCCGTGTCACATCGTGGCCTCACGGTCTGGAGCCGCCTTCACGCGGGACGCTCGGGTGCTGGGCGAGCGCGTCAGCGAGCGCGGACTCGATGTCGCCTACGTCCGCGACTACTACCTCTCGGACAGACTGTCGCCCGAGAGGGTCGCGCACCTGGACTCGGCGCTCGACGGCGTCCAGTCGCGCGTGAATACCGACCTGTCGCCCGCGGCCTACTACCTGAGCATGGTGCTGTGGAACAGACAGTTCTCGGGCGCGCCGCGCGTGCTGCTGGCCGCGCCCGGTTTCGTCACGGAGAAGAACATCATTCTGCTGAGTCTCGTGCTCATCGCCCTGCTGGCCGCGCCGTCGTTCCTTAGCCGACGGTCGAACCGCTCGCGCTCCCGCGTGGTCGTCGCCGCGGTCTTTCTGGTCGGCGCGACCGAAATGAGCCTGGAGCTGACGGCGCTACTTGCGTTTCAGAGTATCTACGGCTACGTCTACCATCAGCTCGCGCTCATCGTTGCAGCGTTCATGGCCGGTCTCGCGCTCGGCGGCTGGCTGGGCACGAAGGCCGCGGCGCGCGGGGCCGCCGCGCGGTCGTTCGCAACCCTGCAGCTCTTCATCGCGGCGGTCCCGCTGGCGCTGGGAGCCGCGCTGGTGCGCATCGCGGCCCTGCCGCCGGAGGGACTCCGTGCCTGGGCGGCGTTCTTCCCCCTGATCGTCGTTGGCGCCGCGCTGCTCGCCGGCCTGCAGTTCCCCCTGGCTGCGAAGCTCGTGTCACGGGAGCACCCGGACGTCGGCGCTGCCGCAGGCCGCCTGTATGGCGCCGACCTCCTGGGCGCCGCCGTCGGCGCGACCGCCACGACGATCTTCCTGCTGCCGATACTGGGAACCCTCGGCACGATGCGGGGGCTCGCCATCGTCAACGCGGCCGTGTTCGTGTCGCTCGTTCTGTCGCTCGTCCCGTGGCGTGGCGCCCGTACATGAGGAGGTCCCCAACGTGCGACGTCGGGGACCTTGCATTCCATCCGTGCCCGCAGCTACCGCCTGTACAACGCCTTGATGGCACCCCAGCTTGTCGACTCGACCGGAGACTGGCAGCCCGTGCAGACCGCGTCGAGCGCACCGATCGTCACGCCACCCTCGCCGGCCCCCTGGTGCGGCGACGGGGGGTCGGTCAAGCACACCTGGTAGTCATATCCGGCCGTTCCGACGAAGTCGCAGTAATACGCCTCGGCGGATATGTTCCCGTCGATACCCGTGAGATCGTCCAGGGTCCCGCTGTAGTTCAGTGGGCCCAGTTCCACATCCGGGAACACGTGGTCGTTCCAGTAGACGTTGCAGTAGGTGACCGTGGGCATCGCGAGATAGGCGTGGATACCGCTCTTGCCGTTGTTGGTGATCGCCGAACTGTTGATCTCCGCGTTTCCACCACTGACGTAGATACCCATGTCGAAGTTGTCGACGAGCGTGCACCTGTAGATGACAACCGGCGAGGCCCCGTTCTCATAGATGAAGATACCGTGGTGCGAACCGCGGGCCACGACGACCCGCTCAAGCACGGGAGCGGAGTCGGCACTGCCGTTCTCGGTGCGAATCACGATGCCCGTGGCGCCGTTCTCGATGCTGACGTCCGTGATGGTCGGGCTCGCCGCATCAACGCAGCAGATGCCCGCCGCGAGGAACCTGCCGTCGCCGTCATCCGTAAGCCCCTTGTCCCTGGACTGACCGCCCACGATCGTCAGATTCGAGATGACCGCGC
>JALGZG010000275.1 GCA_025782345.1 bacterium
TGCGTGACCCCTATGCGCCCGGGGTCTCGTTGCTCCCGAAACAGCAGAACGCGTTCCTCAGGCCGTGGTCGCTGGTGTCGTCTCTTCCGAAAGGGCTCGACATCGGGAGACCCTCGATTCCGGTCGGGGCCCCGTCATCCGTTCCGTTCTCGCGGAGTGTGGTCGTGGACCACGAGGATGGGACGATCGTTGTGGTCACGGAGCTGGGCGAACATCTCTCGTGGGTGAGCTACGCCGCGCCGCTCAGCGACTACGAGGACCTCGTCGGCGAGGCGCAGGTGCGGGAGACCTGGAAGAACACCATCGCCAAAGGTCTTGGCAAAGGGGACAGGGGTCAGGCGGGCGGGATCCTGGACATTGACATCCCTATGCCGCTGCCCGGCCCGTTCGTTCGAGCCATCGGTCCGGGCGCCAACCTCAAGGTGCGAGGAAGCGAGCGTATCACCTTCGGCGGGCAGACGAGCTACGTGGTGGAGGCGCTCGAGACGGAGGTCGGGCGTCCTTCGAGATTCCCACAGCTGGACATGGAACAGCAGCTGACTGTTAACCTGGAAGGGACGATCGGCCGTAAGATCCACGTCTACGTTGACCACCGGAGTGGAGGCGATACGTTCGGCGGGGCTAAGGCAGACCAGATCAGGGTTCGCTATGACGGCGATGAGGACGAGATCATACAGAAGATAGAGCTCGGCGAGGTCAACCTATCGCTGCCGGGTACCGAGTTCGTCAGCTACAGCGGTCACCACAAGGGCCTCTTCGGCGCGAAGATGACGGCCAAGGTCGGCAAGTTCGACCTGGTCACAATCGCGAGCAAGGAGGAAGGCAAGTCCTCGGGCGCGAGCTTCACGGGTAGCTCCGAATCGGATTCGCTGGTCATCAAAGACATCTCATACAAGAGCGGCAGGTTCTTCGTCATTGACGATCGGGCGCTGAAGTACGCTGACGTAGGCGTGAATGCGATCAAAGTCTACCTGGACGACCGGATCTCATCCAACGACGCCGAAGAGGGCGCGCAGGAGGGAATCGCGTATCTTGAGGAGCCCCCGCCCCCCCCCGCGGGGGCTCCGGCGGACACCGTGCACAAGCGTGAGGGTTTCTTCGTTGAACTCATAGAGAACGAGGACTACTTCATCCCGCAGGGCAGCGGTTTCTACGGTGAAGAGTCGGGCTACCAGTCGGGCGTAATCGTGATGACCAGCGCCGTACGTGCCGGCAGGATGCTGGCGGTCAGCTACGAGCGGGTGACGGCCGGCAGCGATGTCGATACGATCGGCGGCTACGACGGTGAGCTGCTCCATCTGAAGCTTATCAAGCACGACGACAGCACAACGCCCGCCGGTTGGGAGCGAACGCGGCTCTACGAGTTCAAGCACATATACGATCTGGGAGCTGAGGACATCCCGGAAGAAGGATTCGAACTGACGATCCGCAGGGCGGCCGCCTCGGGGGAGGACCAGGAGGTCCACGAGTCGGGCGTGCCCTACACGAAGATGTTAGGGCTCGATACGCAGGACATCGGCGTGGGCTCGAGCGTCATCGACCCGGCATGGGTAGATCTGGGGAGCGGACTCCTCAGCTTCCCGTACTATACGCCGTTCTGCCCCGGCTACGACACCACGGGCTTCTACTACGCCCCGGGCGGCGAGCCTGACTCCATCTACTACGCGCACGGTTTCGATGAGAGCGACAAGAACTGCGGTGTCTACTCGAAGGACAACTTCAACGCCGGCGACGAAGACTACTATATCGTTGTCAAGTACAACCGTCCGAAGACCACCTTCTACATCGGCCAGACAAACATCATTGAGGACAGCGAGGTCGTGCGTCTGAACGGCGTCAGGCTGACCAGGGGAACGGACTACACCATTTACTACCCGGCGGGTCAGCTGACAATCCTGGCCGAGGAGGCCAAGGAACCGGACGCCAAGGTAACGGTGGAGTACGACTACAAGCCGTTCGGCATCGCCGGTGAGAAAACGCTCCTGGGTGCGAGGGGCGTGTACAACTGGAGTGACCGGATCCGGCTGGGAACGACCTGGATGTACCAGAGCAAGGGCACGCCGGACGACCGCCCGCGACTCGGCGAGGAGCCGTCGCGCACGGTGGTGGGTGACGTGAACCTCTCAGCGGACTTCACGCCGGAGTTCATGACCAGGGCCGTCGATGCGATCCCGTTCATAGACACAGATGCGGAGTCGCGCCTCAGGATATCGGGGGAGGCGGCGGTTTCCATACCGAACCCGAACACCAAAGGGTTCGTCAGCGTCGACGACATGGAGGGGGCTCGGAACACGAGCATGCTGGGCGTGTCGAGGCGGCTCTGGGTGCCGGCGAGCGTCCCGGACGTGCTTGAGATACAGCCTTCTGACCGCGTGAAGATCAACTGGTACAATCCTGACAGGAAGGTTCAGGAGGGTGACCTGCACCCCGATCTTCCGGAACAGGAGGCCGATGACAGTCACACCGTGCTGGAGATGGCGTTCGGCGACACCGTCGTGTCGAGCTCGTGGGCCGGACTGATGCGGCTCTTGTCCAAGACAGGGAACGACTACTCCGAGTACCAGTTTGCTGAGGTGTGGATCAACGATGGAGAACGGCTCACGTCGTCCGGCATCCTCCACATCGATCTCGGCACGATGAGCGAGGACTTCTACCCGCTCATGTCCCCGAATGGGGAGCTGGATACCGAGGACGTCGACGAGAACGGGTTCGACGCTGACGAGGACGTGGGCCTCGATACGGTGGAGGGCGTCGATCCGGCGGAGGGCGAAGACCCGGTGGAGGGCGACGACGGAGACGACGACTACAACTTCGAGTATGGTTCCGACGACTACTCGGGCATCAACGGCACCGAGTGGAACGATCGGCTGGACACGGAGGACCTGAACGGAAACGGCTACGTTGACAAGGACAACAGCTACTGGACGCTGTCGGTCGACCTCTCCGACGAGACGTACCTGGTTCAGGACAACTACGACAGCACGGCGATCGAGGCGAACTACTGGCGCAGGTACCGCATCCCACTCAGGGACGCCACGTCCATCAATGGCATAGGGACGTGGACGTCCATCAAGTCGGCTCGCATCTGGATTGACGGACTGTCCACGGGACCGACGGAGGTGATGATAGGCTCTATCGACATCGTCGGCACCCAGTGGGAGCCGCAGCCTATCCTCGACTCGGACGGAGTGGCCGTCCCTGACTCGCTGCTGGGCGACATGGCATTCCGCGTGGGGACGAAGAACAACAAGGAGGATGCGGACTACAACCCGCCATACCCCGTGGAAAACGATGAGAACACGAACCTCCCCAAGCGCGAGCAGTCGCTCTTCCTGCTGTATGAGAACCTCCGCGATGGGCACACGGGGATTGCCCGGAAGACGTTCTACTCTGAAGAGAACTACACGGGCTATCGGTCGTTCGACTTCTACCTGCACGGGGACGACGACGTGACCGTGGGGGACGGGACGGTCTTCTTCATGCGTGTGGGGCGCGATTCGCTCAACTACTACGAGTACAGCTTGGAGGTGAACAGTACGTGGTACCAGGTCCCCAGCGACAGCGACGGTCTGGTGGCCATTCCGTTCACCGCCTTCACGAATCTCAAGGTGGGCAAATGGGAGGGGGAGGACGCGGCGGCGGATACTAACACGACCACCGGCGAGATATTCAAACGCGTCGGGTGGCCCTCGCTCTCCAGGATCCGCCGATTGAGCGTCGGCGTCAGAAACGCCACGGCCGACGGCTCCGACATTAGCGGCGAGATATGGGTGGACGATATCCGTCTGTCTGACGTCCGCAAGGACATCGGGTGGGCCGAGAGGCTTACGATCGAGGCGAAGTTCGCGGACTTCCTCGACCTCGATCTGGATCTCCGTCACGTTGACGGGGAGTTCCATTCGCTCAAGCGGGAGCGCGGCTCGGGGCAGGACAACGTTACGTACAACCTGACGGGCACCATGAACGCGGACAGGTTCGTCAGTGCTCTGGGCATATCTACGCCGGTGAACGTCACGTGGAAACGCTCGGTCAGTCGCCCGAAGTTCTCGACCGGGTCCGACATTGTGCTCGACGGGGAGCAGAGCGAGTCCGAGAAGACGGAGACGCTCGACAGGAGTATCGCGGTCTCGCTGTCGAGGAAGCGGCAGTCACCGGATTTCTGGACGCACCTTCTGGCCGATGGCCTCTCGCTTCGCGCGTCACTGGGCGAGCATGAGAGGGCGTCGCCGACGAAGGCAGACACTTCAAGGACGATCAGGGGCAGGGCGTCGTACAGGTACTCACCAGAGAAGCAGGGCATACACCTGTTCCGGAACACCGAGCTCTTCCTGAAACCAAGCAGCATCAGGATGAACGTGGACGCGCACCTGATCCAGACGCGGAACTACGACATCTCTGCGCAGGGTGTGCAGACCCTGCGTTCCGACAGGCACGACAAGAAGCTGAACGCGGACGCGAACATCGATTTCCAGCTGCTGGACAACCTCAGGACCTCTCACAGTGTGGCCATGAAGCGCGACCTGGAGCCCATCAACAGGGTCGTATACGGGCTGAACACCGGCATCGAGACGGAGCGCCGCTACTCGAACTCGCTGAGTTTCAACCCGAAGTTCGGCAGGTGGTTCGCGCCGCAGTACAGCTTCAGCTCGACGTTCACGGACGACCACGGGTCCCAGGTGCGTCGCCCGGGCGATCCCGCCGATATCAGGAATGTCCGCGCGCAGAGCAGTCATGATATGCGGGCGAGCTTCGACATCAAGAAACTGCTCGGGGCGCCGTCGCCCCCGAGGGGGCGCGCTCCGAGAGGGAGACGGGAGAGCGGTGACCGAGGTGCCCGTGATGGAGGCCCCGGCGCGATCGACGCGCGCGACCGAGACCCTGGAGCCGAAGGTGCGGAAGGCGAACGGACTGCCGGAGAAGGCGCCGGCGAGGATAGAGCGGGCGGTGAGGACGAGGGGGCGGATGGCGAGAGTGACGGGGGCGCCGGGGCGGATGGCAGTCGTGATGAAGAAGACGGAGGAAGGGCAGGCGGCGCGACCGAGGAGGAGCCCGCGGGACCGGGGTTCCGGGATTTCGTGCAGCCGGTGCTGACGCTGTTGCGCAACACTGACGCGATCGACGCGCGCTATTCCATCAAGATGAATTCGCGCTACAACCGGATCACGTTGGCGCAGCTTCCGGGCTGGAGTTATCGTCTGGGGTTGTCGAAGGGCGAGGGGGCCGCCGACCGCGGAGAAGAGCACACGCTGTCGCTGGACTCGGGTCTGAAGCTGACGAGTCAGGTACGCCTCAAGGGTTCCTACAGGAGGACCACGGGGGGACGGTGGTACAAGAACGCTCTCTCCGACTCGGTGAGCCTGACGACCGAGACCGGCTCAATGAGCGAGACCAGCAAGGGCTCTCTGTCGTGGAACGGAATTGAGAAACTGGGTGCTCTCTCCGGCATATGGTCGAGCGTCCGCGCCAGGAGTGGCATCGAGTACAAGCGGTCCCATTCGGGTCCGGCCGACGACCCCAAGGCGCGCTCCAAGGGGCTCGCTTTGAATCCAGTGGTCTCGGTGGACACCACCTTCAAGAACGGCCTGACGAGTAGTTTCTCGTGGGACAAGAGGAAGACGACGAGCTACAACCTCACTGGAGCCGGCTCCGTCACCGAGGACGACACCGGGTCCATGAGCCTGAGTCTAAACTACCGGTTCTCGGCGCCGCAGGGGCTCAAGCTGCCGTTCTTCGGGCAGAAGCTCAAGTTTCAGAGCAACCTGGATACGTCGCTGACTCTCCGCACCTCATCGAGGGTGTCGAGGACGGCGCAGGATGAGCACGGGCTGCTTCAGGTAGACCCGATGTCCTCCACCCGCGATCTCTCTGTGACGACGAATCTGACCTACAGCTTCTCGAGGAGCGTGTCCGGTGGCCTCCAGATCAGCTTCTCTCAGAAACGGGACGAGAAGCGCGACCAGACGCGTCGGACGATAGGCGTACACCTTTCAGCGGAGTTCAAATTCTAATGGTCCTGCGTGACGCGATCCTGCGACGCGGCGCTGCCGTCGCCCTGCTGGTGGTTCTTGCCGGCGCGGGCGTGACGGGCGGCTGCGGCAGCCCCACCTACAGCGGGGAGCTGGCCTTCTCATTTCTCGAGAAGCAGTGTGAGTTCGGACCGAGGCCTCCGGGTAGCGACGCGCACGAGGCCATGCGGGATTGGCTCGTCGGTGTCCTGCAGGGCTACGCGGACGAGGTGTCTGTTCAGCGGTTCACGGCGCTCGACACCGAGGGCAACGAGGTCGTTCTCTCGAACGTCATCGCGTCCTTCCGGATGGACGCGCGCGAGAGGGTGCTGTTCGGGGCCCA